>CAMYWC010000001.1:0-19981 GCA_947302545.1 uncultured Clostridia bacterium
ACCTCAGCGAGCGAGGCACGGCTGCTATCGTAGAGTTCCCAGGTGTGCTCTATCGGGGAGGCGATGAGAAGAAGCTCCGCCAGTATCTCATCGAGGACGAGGCCAATCCGAACTCCTCAAACGACTTCGGCCATGACGTAATCCCGGCCATGCACGGCGCGGGCGAAAAGATGGTCGCATATCCGTTCAAGGGTTACTGGCGCGATGTAGGAACCATCGACAGCCTCTGGATGGCCAACATGGACCTCATCTCACCCGAGGCCGAAATCGACCTCGACGACCCCACCTGGAAGATTTACGCGAAGAGCCCCAGCGCTCCGCCGCAGTATATCTCCGACAAGTCCTGCGTACGCAGCTCCCTCGTAGCCGAAGGCTGCGAGATTGAAGGCGACGTCGACTTCTCCGTGCTCTTCGCGAACGTAAAAGTCGAAGAGGGCGCCAAAATACGTGACTCAATCATCATGCCGGGTTCCGTAATAAAGAAGAACGCGGTCGTTGAGTACTCCATCATCGCGGAAAACGCAGTTATTGAGGAGGGCGCCAAGGTCGGCGCCTGCGAAAAGGACTGCGCTCCCGGTGAATGGGGCATCACCGTAATCGGTGAGAACGTAAAAGTGGCCAGGGGCGATACCGTTCCGGTCAAATCAATGATAGGCGAAAAGGAGGAAGCATAAGATGAGAGCTAAAGACGTACTCGGAATTATCCATGCGCAAAACTATGATTCTCTCGCAGCCGGCGAACTTACAACAGTCAGAACGGCAGCTTCCGTACCTTACGGCGGCCGTTACAGAATGATAGACTTCCCGCTCTCCGACATGGTTAACGCGGGTATCACTCAGGTCGGTATCATCACAGACACAAACTACCAGTCACTCGTTGACCATGTAGGTTCAGGCAGACCCTGGGACCTCGACAGAAAGCGCGAGGGCATGTTCATTCTCCCGCCTTACAGCACAAGCGGCGCGATAATGAGCCACAACACCAGACTGTCTTCCATCTACAGCATTGCGGACTTCCTCCGCAAGTCCCGCCAGGACTATGTCCTCATGACGGACACGAACGTCCTCTACAATATTGACTATCTGGATCTCTTCAAGTTTCACGATGAGAAGAATGCCGACATAACAATAGTTTACAAGCACGGCAAGGCCCCCGCAGCCTCCGGTCTCATGATGTTCGCAGTCGGCGACGACAAACGCATCAATGAGATTTCCGTCTCCTCAGGCACTGATGCCGGCATAGAGACGAACTTCTCCTGCGGCATTATGCTCATGAGAAAGTCCCTCCTCGAGTATCTCGTGCGCGCTGCCGTTGCGCACAACGCTACATCGTTCGAGCGTGACGTCATTCAGGCCAATCTTCAGGCCCTGAAGATCTACGGCTACCCGATAACCGGTTTCTCCGCTTACATGGACTCTCTCAAGTCCTACTACAAGGCCAATATGGACCTGCTTAATCCGGAGAACAGAAGACTTCTCTTCGACCCGGCAAAGCCCGTAGATACGAAAATCTGTGACAATGTTCCCGCAATGTACGGCCTCGATGCCGTAGTCTCCAACTCACTCATAGCGGACGGCTGCGTCATAGAGGGTACGGTTGAGAACAGCGTTCTCTTCAGAGACGTAAAAGTCGAGAAGGGCGCAGTTGTCAGAAACTCAATTCTCTTCCAGGGCACAATGATAAGCACAAATTCGACGCTCAACGCGGTTATCACCGACAAGAACGCCGTTATCACACCGAACAAGAATCTCTCAGGTGACGAATCCTACCCGATTTTCATCAGCAAGAATTCCACGGTTTAATCTCGGAGGTACCAAATGAATATTCTGTTTGCCTCAAGTGAGGCTACCCCCTTTGCCCAGAGCGGCGGACTCGGTGAGGTGGCCGGAGCGCTTCCGAAGGCGCTCGTCGAAAAAGGCGAGGACGTAAGAGTTGTCCTTCCTCTCTACGAATGCGTAGGCGAAGACAAGAGAAAGGATATGGAGTTCCTCTTCCATTTCGACGTGCCCGTAGCCTGGCGCTCGCAGTACTGCGGCGTCTTCAAAGCGACGGCCAACAATGTCACATATTACCTGCTCGACAACGAGTATTATTTCAAACGTCCGGGCCTCTACGGCTACTACGATGACGCTGAGAGATTTACATTCCTCTCACGCGCCGTACTGGAACTCATCGCATGGCTTGACGGCTGGAAGCCGGATATCATTCACTGCAATGACTGGCAGACGGCACTTATCCCCATCTACTACAACTGCTTCTATGCAAGCAGGGACGGATATCAGGGCATCCGCACTGTCTACACCATCCACAACATTCAGTACCAGGGTGTATACGGCCACGAGCTTTTAAATGAGGTCATCGGTATCTCACCGCCCGACTATTCACTCATCGACTATGACGGATGCGTAAACTTCTCAAAGAGCGCCATCGAGTGCTGTAACAAGGTTACGACCGTCTCCCCTACATATGCCAACGAGATACTCGATCCGTGGTTCTCACACGGCCTCGACAGCATTCTCTGGAAGAACTCCTGGAAGCTCGTCGGCATCTTAAACGGAATAGACACAGACAGTTACAATCCTCAGACGGATAAGGCTCTCAAGTACCACTACTCCGCAAAAGCGAAGGCAAACAAGGCGAAGTGCAAGGCGGCTCTCGAAGACCGTTTCGGCTTCGAGCACAAGCCCGAGGTGCCCATCATGGCCCTCATCTCCCGCCTTGTAACACACAAGGGTCTTGACCTCATCACAAACATGATTGATGAGCTCCTGAACACGACTGAAGTCCGCTTCATCGTGCTCGGCACGGGCGACGCCCAATACGAGGACTTCTTCAGAGGCCTCGCCGCGCGCCATTCCGACAAGTTCCGCCTGGAACTTGCCTTTGATCCGGCGCTCTCGCGCCAGATCTACGCCGGCGCCGATATGTTCCTGATGCCGTCAAAGAGCGAGCCGTGCGGCCTGTCACAGATGATAGCCCTCCGCTACGGCACAATCCCGATTGTCCGCGAGACAGGCGGTCTTAAGGACTCCATAACTGACTGCGGCGACGGCGAAGGCAACGGTTTCACCTTCAAGACCTACAATGCACAGGACATGCACTGGGCAATCAACCGCTGCATCGACCTGTTCTACAACGACAAGAAGGCCTGGAATGCGCTTGTTACACGCGCGCTCAAGTGTGACAACAGCTGGGCCCGCTCGGCGGATCTCTACATGAACATGTACAAGGAAGCCCTGTCATAAAATAAAAAAATTACGGGCAGCGAAGCCGCTGCCCGTTTTTTCTTATAGTAAACTTGCAATACTTATGTTAAGATAGTCATTGGTCCACGACGTGACCGTGGAGATACACTGCGGTTCCTTCTCGCGGCTCATCTTTTTCTGAACCCATTTGAGCGACCTCGTCATGTCACCCATGCTGTGTGATATGTAAGACGCCACATCCGGGTTCAGCAGGTTTTCATCGAGCCAGGACTTCGGAGCCGCACCCTTCTTGATAGCCGCATAGAGCACAAGATAGGTTGTGAGACCGTAGACGTGTTTTACGTACTCTTTGAGTTCCTCGTCCTTCTGGACCTTATTGCCGAGGGCCATTGCAGCGCGGACTATAGTATCTGTCGTCATCTGCTCATCCTCGGGTATGTCGGCAATCTTGACGCTTCTGTCAAGGCTTATGGTGCTCTTGGAATTTCCGAGCAGGAAGTCACAGGATACATTATAATAATTCGCGGCTCGGACGACGAAGTTCAGACCGCACTCGCGCACGCCGTTCTCATAGTGAGAGAGAAGCGCCTGAGAGATACCCAGGTCCTTCGCGGCCTGCTTCTGGCTTATTTTCTTATCCTTTCGAAGCTCAGTGAGCCTTGTTGAAAAGATTAAGGAATTGTCCCTTGAAAGATTACTCGGCATAAAGCCACCCCATTTATACAATCAGTAATATATTTTCCCAAATCGGAGTTTTATTATACCCGAAATTATACTCGGAGGCAACTATGAATACCTACAGAATCCACCTCATAAGACACGGTCTCACACAGGAGAACTTTGACGGCAAGTATGTCGGACACCTCGATGTTCCCGTGTGCGAACAGGGTCTTGAACAGCTCAAACAGATGAAAGCGGAAATGATCTACCCCGAGGTGGAAGCCCTCTTCATAAGCCCGCTGCTGCGCTGCAGACAGACGGCGAGCATCATCTATCCCGAAAAAACCGCAATAGTCATTGACGGACTCAAGGAATTCAATTTCGGTGAATGGGAGGGCAGAGATGCCGCCGAGCTCGAAAAGGAAGCCATATTCCCCGACTGGCTTGCCGGCGGCCCTGAAATAGGCCCTCCCTTCGGAGAGACCAACGGCGAGTTCGGAAAGCGCATTTCCGACGCTTTCCTCAAAGTTGTCGAAGGTCTTTTCAAGACCGACATTCACGATGCCGCCATCGTTACACACGGCGGCGTAATCATGGGCCTCATGAGCATGTACGCTCTGCCCGAGCTGCCCATGCCCGAATGGCTCGTGCCCAACGGCTGCGGTTACACCCTTGAAATAGTTCCGAGCTACTGGACAAAAATCTACAAAGCAGAAGTAAGAGCTGAAATACCCTTTGAAAAAGAGGAAGACACGAATGATTAAAGGCGCGATTTTCGACATGGACGGCACCGTCCTCGACTCCATGCACCTGTGGATGAACTTCGGTCCGCGTTTTCTGGATCACATAGGCGTCCCGAACGATCCGAAAGCCATACAGGAAGCCACAAAAACCATGCTCTACAAAGAGATGAACGACTATTTCAACACGCACGGCTTCACCGACAACATGTCCCTTGAGGAGTTCACCGTAACCGCAGATTCCATGGCGGAAAATGGCTACTTCCACGAAGTAATAGTCAAACCCGGTGTCGTTGACTTTCTGAAAAAGCTCAGGGAAAGGAACATACCGATAGCCCTTGCGACCGCGACTGACCGGTACATGGTTGAAGCGGCCTTAAAGCGCAACGGCATATATGATTTCTTCGATGTAATCTTCACCTGCAATGAGGTTTCATGCGACAAGAAGGTCACGACCATCTACGATGCCGCAAGGGACTACATCGGCACACCGATATCCGAAACCTATGTCTTTGAGGACACGCTGACACCGGTCCGGACCCTCGCCCCCACCGACTACAAGGTCGTGGGCGTCTCTGACAAATGGTCAGCCCACAACGAAGAAAAGATCCGGCAGCTTGCGGACCTCTTCGTTTACAACTTAAATGAAATAGACCTCGATACACTCTGATGTACCGAGGTCTTTTTTTATTTGTTCTTGTACTGCTGCTTCATTCTCTGCTCTTTGTTGAGAATCATTTTTCTCAGTCTGAGCGATTCAGGTGTTACCTCAAGAAGCTCGTCATCGGCTATGAACTCCATGCACTGCTCAAGGCTGAGCACCGTCGGAGGAACGAGGCGGAGCGCGTCATCAGAACCCGAGGCACGGGTGTTGGTGAGATGCTTCGTCTTGCAGACATTGCAGACGATATCCTCGTTCTTGGCGCACTCACCGACTATCATGCCCTCATAGACTTCCACACCCGGGCCGACAAAGAGTCTGCCGCGCTCCTGGGTATTGAAAAGGCCGTAGGCATTGGTCTCGCCGGATTCGTGGACGACTATAGAACCGCGCTCACGCATCTGGATGTCGCCTTTGAACGGCTGATATCCGTCGAATATCTGATTCATGATGCCGTTGCCGTTTGTGTCGGTGAGGAACTCTGAGCGGTAGCCTATGAGTCCGCGCGAGGGGACGGAGAATTCAAGATGTGTCGCGCCGCCCTCATTTGCCGACATGTCGCGAAGCTCGGCCTTCCTTGAGCCCAGCTTCTCTATTACGGTGCCGACGTACTCGGCGGGCACCTCAACTACGAGAAGCTCCATCGGCTCAAGCAGCTGGCCGTTCTCGTCGCGCTTGTAGATTACCTTGGGGCGCGACACCGCAAACTCGTAGCCCTCGCGCCTCATTGTCTCAATGAGGATTGAGAGATGGAGTTCTCCGCGGCCGGAGACTTTGAAAGTATCTGTCGTATCAGTCTCTTCAACGCGCATGGCGACGTTGGTTTCAACCTCTTTGAAGAGTCTGTCACGGATGTTTCTGGAAGTTACGAACTTGCCCTCACGGCCCGCAAACGGGCTCGTGTTTACGATGAAGTTCATCGCGATTGTGGGCTCATCTATTTTTATGAAGTCGAGCGGTTCAATATGCTCGGGATCGCAGGCGGTCTCGCCTATGTTGATGTCTGAGATACCGGAGACGCAGATGATTTCACCTGCTGCGGCCTCCTCAACTTCGGTTCTCTTGAGACCTTCAAAGGTGTAGAGTTTTGAAGCCTTTACGTTCTCGACGGAACCGTCAGTCTTGCAGAGGGCAATCTGCTGATTGCGCTTTATTGTGCCGCGCTCAATGCGGCCTATACCTATGCGGCCGATATAATCGTCATAATCGAGGCTGGAGAAGAGCACCTGAAGGGGCTCATCCTTATCGCCCTTCGGCGCGGGAACCTCCTCGATTATTGACTCGAAGACCGGTCGCATATCGCCGCTTCTGTCGCGCGAGTCAAAGGAGGCATAGCCCTCTTTCGCGGATGCGAATACAACCGGGAATTCTATCTGATCCTCGTCTGCGCCCAGCTCAATGAAGAGATCGATAACTTCGTCCACGACCTCGGCCGGACGTGCGCCAGGACGGTCAACCTTATTGATTACGACAACTACCTTTTTGCGAAGACCCAGGGCCTTCTTAAGTACGAACCTGGTCTGAGGCATACAGCCTTCAAACGCGTCAACAAGCAGCAAAACTCCGTCGACCATGAGGAGGATACGCTCAACCTCTCCGCCGAAATCGGCGTGGCCCGGAGTGTCTATGATATTGATTTTTGTGTCTCCGTAATGCACGGAGGTGTTTTTTGAAAGGATTGTTATGCCGCGTTCACGTTCGAGGTCGCCCGAGTCCATTACCCTGTCTTCGACAGTCTCGTGCGAGGAGAACGTTCCGCTCTGCTTTAAAAGCTCGTCGACCAGCGTCGTCTTGCCGTGGTCAACGTGAGCGATTATCGCTACATTTCTTATGTCTTCTCTGAGTGCCAAATTCCACACCTGTCTTTATATACCTAATAATTACGATTTAGAATTTTAACACTGTAACTTGCAGTTTGCAAGCCTCAATGTTAAAATTGACTTTGCGCAAGTGAAAAAGTTAATACCCGGGGGTGCTGTGTGTTGCACGGCTGAGATTCGGACCGTAAGTCCGTGACCCTAAAACTTGATCAGGATAATGCCTGCGTAAGAAAGGAAAGTAACATGAAAACAAACAAAGCAAATGTAACTACGTACAAGCTTGTAGTCACGGCAGCAATGCTCGCGCTGGCAACAGTATTGAATGAGTTCACATCATTCGAGTCACCGTTTCTTATGGGCGGCGGAGTGACGCTCTTCAGCCAGGTCCCGATAATCGCGCTCTCATGGATTTTCGGCGTGCCCTGGGGCCTCTGCTCCGGCTTCGTATTCTCGATAATCCAGGCTCTTATAGGCATCAAGAACATCGCCTATGCCCAGACAATCGGCGGATACATCATCGCCGCTCTGTTTGACTACATCATGCCCTACACCATGCTCGGCCTCGCCGGCATCTTCAAGGGCAAGATCAAGAACGCATACGCTTCAATAGCGGCCGGTTCACTGCTTGTCTGTGTCATCCGCCTGTGCTGCCACATCATCACCGGCGTGACAATCTGGAAGGCATACTGCCCCGAAGACATGACCGTACTCGGCTATTCCGTTGTCTACAACGCAAGTTACATGATCCCGGAAACAATCATAACAATAATCGGCGTTCTCGCCCTCGTGAAGTTCTTCTTCCCGAGAGTTGATGAAAACGGTATGATTAAATCCTGAAAGAAAGGATGAGTCCTTTTGGCAGTAGCTAAAGAACATACTCCGGACAACGAGCTCGAAAAGCTCATAGAGAGCCTGCCGGGCGAGGAGATTCCCATCGACGTCAATCCTGAAGGCGACGACAAAATTCCCCTCGATCCCGATAGCGGCCTTGATCCCGAACAGCTTGAGTCCGAACTCAATGACTTAAAAGACCTGGTGCAGGGCGAGATCGACAAGATGCTCGAGAAGAACCCTGACGCCGAGTGGACTGATATTGTCAAAGAGGCAAAGGAAGATAAGAAGAAAAAGAGAAATGCGGGCAATGTAAAGCTCTGCGAAGTCTGCGGCGAAAACGAAGTCGGCGAGGACGAGCAGTACTGCGAGCATTGTCTAGAAGTCATGAAGCACTACCCCTTCTCATGGTGGAAGTACCTCATCCCGATACTTGCCGTTGTGCTTATTTTCCTGGCACTGAGCTACTTTGCCATCAATTTCTCCGTCTTCAAGGGAACTGTATCGGCCAACAAGCTCATCAAGGCACATAAACTTGATTCAGCTCTTTCCGCATATGACAAACTCAATGCGGAGATAAAAGTAACCGATGAGAACTTCGGCGGAAAATACCTCAGATACCAGGTGGGTCTCTACGAGGAACTCGGTATTGACCACTATGAGGACGCACTGAAATTCATTGAAAAATACTTTGAGGGCAGCAAGATAGATCGCTCATACAACAAGGATGTCAAGGCTTTCCGTGACAAGATCAAGTCATACGAAAAGCTCTACGAGAAGTTCAACACCGCCTATAACGGAGCGGCATCTTATGAGGACTTCGTAAAAGAATTTGACTCCCTCGTCTCTGTGGCGGACTATGACCCTGCGCATATTCTCTACTACAAGTACTATGCCGCAAATGTCATGGGTGAGGATATCTCCGTAATGCGCAAGAACGTTGAAGAGATAAAGAAGGTCTCCCCTGAGAGCAAGACCCTCTATCTCCCGCTCCTCGCTGAGATAAGCCTCAACGAAGGCAAGTATGACGACATGGTTAAATATGCCGACGAACTGGCTCAGGTCAACAAAGAGAGCCCGTACGTCGCACTCTACAAATCCATCGCCTACAGGTTCAAAGGTGACCTTGTAAAGGCCGCCAAGGCCTGCAACGACGGCCTTGCCGTAACGCCCGCGAACTCACTCCTCAACTACCAGATGGGTATAATTTCCCTGCTTCAGGGCAAACAGAAGGAGGCCTTCAGTTTCGCCTCGACGGCTTACGAGCAGGCTGACACGGCAAACGCCTATGTATCGGCTGCGAGCCTCTACTCGCTCTGCGCACAGCTTCTCGGCGAGACGGAAGTCAACGAATCCATAATCATGGAGACGTCTCAGTACGGCTATCCGATTTCCGACCAGGTACAGAAAATCATAGACGGTGACCTCACCATAGAGGACGTCTTCCTGAAGGGAAAGGGGGATTTCGCATGGAACTGATAAACTACATTCTGAAAATCCTCACCTTCCCCGGAGCCTTCCTCAAGGCCTTCCTTGAGCAGCTCGCCTGCCGCATGTATGAGGTGCCGATAGAATTCGGCCGCTACTTCCAGAAGAACGAGCTCTGCGGACACGTGGAACACCTTCTCGCTCCCAAAAAGGGCAGCTTCGGAATCTGTTTCATGCCGCATATCATAATGCTCTTCTGCGGACTCATTTTCACGATTCCCGCGGCACTCAATCTTGTCTATCTCGGCAAGATAAACTACTTCGGCATCATCTTCCTCTATGTCGGAATATCCTGCTTCCTCAACCTGTTTCCTCTCATCGAGGACTCACTCAACATGTGGGAGCACCTCTACGGCAAAGAGGCGAAGGCGACAATGGTTTCCAAAATCTGTCTCTTCATACCCGCAGTCATCATGCGCGCCGGTTCCTACCTTGAGCACTACTTCGTAACCGTGCTCACAACCGCCGCATTTGTCTGGGGCATGCCGTACTTATTCACATTGTTCATTAGATAAACACAGAAAAAAAGTCCCGACCATCCGGTCGGGGCTTTTAATTTTGCAATTATTTGAGTTTGAAGAACTCGAGGAAGGCACGGTAGGCCATATAGACGTCAGTCTTTGCGACAAGTTCGAAGGGAGCGTGCATTGAGAGTACGGGTACGCCGAGGTCGACGACATCAATGTCGAGGCCCGCGACGTAGAGTGCGACGGTTCCGCCGCCGCCGACGTCAACCTTGCCGAGCTCACCGATCTGCCATACGACTTTGGCCTTGTCGAGGAATCCGCGGACCTTGCCCATGAATTCGGCCGAGGCGTCTGATGAACCGCCCTTGCCTCCGCGTCCGGTGTACTTCGTGATGACAACGCCCTTGTTGAGGAAACAGGAATTCTGCTTCTCCATGACGTCTGCGAATGTCGGATCATATCCGGCATTTACGTCTGCGGAGAGACATTCGGATCTGGACATTACATCGCGTCCGTTTGCGCCGAAGCACTCTGCGAGATCCATGATGAAGTACTTGAGATAGTTGGAATCGAGACCCGTGTTGCCAACAGAACCGATTTCCTCTTTATCCGTCAAAACAGTTGCAACTGTGTATGCGGGATTTACTACATCGAATACAGCTTCTGCTGCAGGATAAGCGCAGACGCGGTCGTCATGGCCGTATGCGCCGATCATGCTGCGGTCAAGACCTATATCGCAGGCCTTGAAAACGGGTACTACTTCAAGTTCGGCGGAGAGGAAATCCTTCTCCACAACGCCGTACTTCTTGTTGAGTATATCGAGTACGTTGAGTTTTACGAGATTTGAAGCCTTGTCATCCTTGAAGGGACGGCTGCCGATGATGACATTGAGCTCCTCGCCCTTGATGCCCTCGCCGAGAGGTCTCTTCTCCTGCTCACGGCCGAGATGGGGAAGCAGGTCTGAGATGACGAACTTCGGATCGCCCTCATCCTCACCGATATTGATGTCGACCTTTGTGCCGTCAGCCTTTACCATGACGCCGTGAAGTGCGAGCGGAATAGCAACCCACTGATACTTCTTAATACCGCCGTAGTAATGAGTCTTGAGAAGAGCTATATCGTCTGACTCATAGAGCGGGTTGGGTTTGAGGTCAAGGCGGGGTGAGTCGATGTGGGCAATGGCGAGCTTAATGCCTTCAGTGATGGGCTTTTTGCCTATGACTGCGAGCATTATGGCCTTGCCGCGATTGAGCCTGTAAATCTTGTCGCCGGCCTTGTAAGTCTTTGTCTTGTCGAATTCGGTGAAGCCTCTGGCCTCAGCCTCCTCCTTCATGAATGATGCGATTTCACGCTCTGTTCTGGCCGTGTTGAGGAAATCAATATAGCCGTCACAGAACTTGTCTGCTTTCTTGAGCTCGGCGTCGGAAATAATCTTCGACGCATGTTCAGCTTCGTAGTTCAGTTCCTTTGCGCGTTTTTCGCCTTTTGTTTCTGCCATTTCTATCTTCCTTTCAAAAGTCGAGAGTTCCCTCTCCGCTTATTTTAACCTCTATCATGCGGGCAACATAGAGAATCTTCTCTTTCAGTTCCTCCTCGTTACCCGTGTTTTCAATTACAAAGTCAGAGTTCTGACGGAAATAGTCGTCAGGAAGCTGTGCCCTGATTCTCTTCCGCGCGGATTCCTCTGTCATCTCATCCCGCTCCATTATGCGTCTGAGCCTCACATCCTCAGGTGCCACGACCGAGATTACGAGGTTGCAGCTTTTGGCGAGACCGGATTCAAAGAGCTGCGGCGCGTCTATGATGACGGCCTCATAGCCGTCCCAGAAAGCGCCCTGAACCTTCTTCTCAATGAGCCTGATTATCTCAGGATGAGTGATTGAGTTTAAAGTGTTGCGCTCAAAATCGCTCCTGAAGGCGCGGTCAGCGAGAAGCTTTCTGTTTAAGGAGCCGTCCTCGTTGATAATGTCGGCACCGAAGGCTTCGGCGAGCTGCGGCAGCAGCGGCGAACTCCTCTCGGTGGCGATTCTCGCTATGAGGTCGGCGTCTATGACGGCATAGCCGTATTTTTTAAGGCCTTCGGCAACGGTGCTTTTTCCCGCGCCCGTGGTGCCCGTAAGGCCGACTTTAATCGCCTTGCGCACGGCTATACCTCCTCAATCTTAAAGTCCGCGGCGCGGAGAAGGCGGTTCATGACCGCAAGGCCGACGCCCTCGTCGCCGGGACAGCGGACGTAGAGCGTGCTGACGCCTTCGTCGTCACATGCGCGAAGCGCGTCAAACAGCTTCGCGGCATGGGCGAGGTCGTCGTTCTCCTCACCGAAATTCTTCGTCTTACATTCTATTTTATCCTCTTCGCCGTCAAAGACAAGGGCAGCGACGCCCTCGCCGGCACGCTCGTTTACGAATTTCGCGAAATTCTCAAGTGTGCCTTTGACTATTATGACGTCGGCCGACGGAGAGTAATGCTTATATTTCATTCCGGGAGATGCAGCTTTTTCTCCCTCTTTGAGTCTGCCGAGAACAGCATCGTCAATTACCAGTTCATCACCTATTACCTCTTCAATCTCCTCCGGGGTGATCCTGCCGGGTCTGAGAAGTCTCGGCTTTCTTGCGGCAAGGGTGATGACTGTGGATTCGACGCCCACTTCACAGGGGCCGCCGTCGACAATCGCGTCTATCTTTCCGTCCATATCTTTTATGACATGGGCAGCGGTTGTCGGTGAGGGCTTGCCGGAGGCATTGGCCGAGGGTGCAGCGAGCGGCACTCCGGCGGCCCTGATTATCTTTCTCGCAACCGGGTGCGAAGGCATACGGATTGCGACGGTATCAAGGCCTGCAGTCACCTCATCGGGGACTGCGTCTGACTTGTCGAGAATAATCGTCAGGGGACCGGGCCAGAAAGCATCTGCCAGGTCGTACAGGACAGGCGGAACGTATGCGACAAGATCATCTATTTCGCTTATGTCCGCAATATGCACAATCAGCGGATTGTCCTGCGGCCTTCCCTACGCCTCAAATATTTTTGCAACGGTGCTTCCGTCAAGGGCGTTTGCAGCAAGGCCGTAAACGGTCTCAGTGGGTATGGCGACAAGGCCACCCTTTCTCAGGATGGCACCCGCTTCATCAATCTGATTTCCTTTCAAAAGCAGTGTCTGCATTACTCCGCCTTCAGTTTCTCAGCCGTGTCGGCCGTAATAAGCGCATCGATAAGTTCGTCGAGATCGCCGTTCATAATCTGCTCTATCTTGTAGAGCGTGAGGTTGATTCTATGGTCCGTCACACGTCCCTGCGGGAAGTTGTATGTACGGATTCGCTCGGAGCGGTCACCCGAACCGACCATTGACTTTCTCGCGTCAGCCCGCTCCGCGGCAGCCTTCTGAAGCTGCTCCTCATAGAGCCTTGTACGCAGGATGGTCAGGGCCTTGTCCTTGTTCTGGAACTGCGAACGCTCATCCTGGCACTCTACGACGAGGCCGGTCGGAAGGTAAGTCGCGCGTATGGCGGAGGAGGTCTTGTTGACCTTCTGTCCGCCCGCTCCGCTTGAGCGGAACACGTCAATTTTTACGTCCGCCATGTCGAGTTCGAAGTCGACGGCCTCGGCCTCGGGAAGTACGGCGACGGTCGCGGCAGAAGTTTGGATTCTGCCCTGCGACTCTGTCTCGGGGACGCGCTGTACGCGGTGCGTGCCGCTCTCAAATTTATATCTTGAGTAGGCGCCGTCGCCCTTGACCTCAAAGCTGACTTCCTTGTATCCTCCGAGTTCGGTGGAATTCTCGCTCATGATCTCGGTCTTGAAGCCGTGCGCCTCAGCGTACATCGTGTACATGCGGTAAAGTTCACCGGCAAACAGCGCGGCCTCCTCGCCGCCCGTACCGGCGCGTATCTCTATGATTACGTTCTTGTCGTCATTCGGGTCGCGCGGCAGAAGGAGGACCTTGAGTTCCTCTGTAAGGCGCTCCATGTCCTCTTTTCCGGTCTTGTAGTCCTCCTGCGCGAGTTCGGCGAGTTCGGGATCAAGCCCGCCCTCATCGATGAGTTCTTTCGCCTCGCTGAAGGTCTGCTCGGCCTTTTTATACTCGCGGAACTTTTCTACAACCGGGGTTATCTGCTTGAGTTCCTTCATCAGCGCAGTATACTTCTCCATATCCGAGACAATGTCCGGCTGGGAGATCTGGTCCTGAATTGACAGGAAGCGCTGTTCGACCTGTTCAAGTTTATCTAACATACTTACTCCTAAATCAATGGTAGATAAAAGTATAACACTTTTTCTTGTCTTATAAAAGGTGTATTGATATACTTTTAGTGTAAGGGAGGGATCCTCTTGAAAGAATATACATTCGATGTCGCCGATGCAGTTGAGAAATGTGTCGCGTGGCTTCAGAACTGGTTTGAAGAGAACGGCAAAGGCTGCAATGCCATTGTCGGCGTCTCGGGCGGCAAGGACTCGTCCGTCACGGCTGCGCTCTGCGTAAAAGCACTGTGTAAAGACCGTGTCATCGGCGTCCTCATGCCTCAGGGCGAACAGCCCGACATAGACTACTCCAGGGACCTCGTTGAGTTCCTGGGACTAAAGAATTATACGATAAATGTTGGTCCCGCCATTGCGGATCTCCTCGCTGAGGCAGAAAAGAGTTTTGAGGTCTCAGTCGCCTCAAGGACCAACCTTCCGCCGAGAGTCCGCATGTCCGCGCTATACCTCGTAGGTGCGTCACACAACGGACGTGTAATCAACACCTGCAACCTCTCCGAGGACTGGGTGGGTTACTCGACCAGGTACGGTGACAGCGTAGGTGACTGCAGTCCCCTCGCAAACTTCACAGTCGAAGAGGTAAGAGAGATAGGAAGGTATCTCGGACTTCCCGAAAAGTTCATAGTAAAGCCTCCTTCAGACGGTCTCTGCGGCAAGACAGACGAGGACAATCTCGGCTTCACCTACAAGGAGCTCGACGACTATATCCGCCGCGGAATTGAAGGCCCGAACAAGGAGCGCATAGACTACCTCCACAAACTCAACGCCTTCAAGCTGAAATACATGGATACATTCAACTATTTTGAATAAAAGAAACCGCCCTCTCGGGCGGTTTTTTCATGCCGTAATAACTGCATCAACTTTCTCGTCATGCGGATCTGCCGGTATTTCATCAAAAACCTGGAAAGGATAGGCCAGGGCCACCTTGGTGTACTCCTTGTCGCGGTTTCGTTCCAGGTAGCGGTCGTAGTAGCCGCCGCCGTAACCTATGCGGTTCCCATGCTCATCAAAGGCGAGGCCGGGCATGAGCATGAGGACTTTTCCATATACGGCCGGCGGCCCGTCCCCCTCAGGTTCGGGGATACCGAATGCCCCGGGTTTTACATCGCAGAGGGAAGTTATCTCGTAAAACTCCATAAGGCCGTCATCAAGTACCTTGGGGACGGCCACTTTCTTGCCGTCTTCAAGCGCCTGCTCTATTATCCGCTCCGTTCTTATTTCCTGATTGTACGGGAGATATGCATAGAGCACATCCGCCGCCTTATAGCAATCCAGTTTCAAAAAGGCCTCCGAAACTTTCAAAGAATATGAGCGTATCTCGGTCCCGTTCATTAAAGATTTTTTCTCTTTTACAAGAGCTCTCAGTTCTTTTTTGTTCATTCTACTACACTTTCACCCGTTTTCAGGTCCTTCGTTTTTGCGCTACACTTTGTAGCGCGTTTCATATATTTTAATACAAATCGTTGTATTTAATAAACTGTAATATTTGTCTTATAATTTTTATGCTATCATTATATCACATTTTGAAAGGCAGGTAATACACAATGGCAAAATCTGATATTGAAATTGCTCAGGAAGCGACCCCCGAACGCATTGACAAGATAGCCGCGAAACTCGGTCTTACGGAAAACGACTTCGAGTACTACGGCTGGTACAAGGCAAAGGTTGACTACAACCTTCTGAACACACCCAAGCAGGGTGATCCCGCAAAGGTAATTCTCGTCACCGCCATCAACCCCACACCCGCAGGTGAAGGCAAGACCACAACAACAGTAGGTCTCGGAGACGCCCTCACAAAGCTCGGCAAGAAGACGGTCATCGCTCTCCGCGAACCCTCTCTCGGCCCGGTATTCGGCGTAAAGGGCGGCGCAGCCGGCGGCGGATATGCCCAGGTTGTACCCATGGAGGACATCAACCTCCACTTCACAGGTGACTTCCACGCAATCGGCGCCGCAAACAACCTTCTTGCGGCCATGCTCGACAACCACATCTATCAGGGCAACGAGCTCGACATCGATACCCGCCGTATCGTATGGCGCCGCTGCGTTGACATGAACGACAGAGAACTTCGAAACATTGTTGCCGGTCTCGGCGGCAAGGCCCACGGCGTTCCCCGTGAGGACGGATTCGACATCACCGTCGCTTCTGAAATAATGGCAGCGTTCTGTCTCGCCACATCACTTGACGACCTCAAGGCACGTTTCGCCCGCATAGTTGTTGCTTACAACAGAAGCGGCGAACCCGTGACAGCAGGTCAGCTCGGTGCTCAGGGCGCTATGACAGCCCTTCTGAAGGACGCTTTAAAACCCAACCTCGTACAGACACTCGAAGGCACACCCGCCTTCGTTCACGGCGGACCTTTCGCCAATATAGCTCACGGCTGTAACTCGGTTATGGCCACAAACATGGCCCGTCACTTCGGTGACTACGTTGTAACGGAGGCCGGCTTCGGTGCTGACCTCGGTGCCGAGAAGTTCCTCGACATCAAGTGCCGTCTCACGGGCATCCGCCCGTCCGCCGTTGTCATCGTAGCTACCATCCGCGCACTCAAGTACAACGGCGGTGTGCCGAAGGCAGAGACGGGCAACGAGAACCTCGAGGCACTCGAAAAGGGTCTCCCGAACCTCTTAAAGCACGTTGAAAACATAACACAGGTCTACAAGCTTCCCTGCGTGGTAGCCCTCAACAGATTCGTCGCTGACACCGACGCCGAGATAGAACTCGTCACAAGAAAGTGCGCAGAGCTCGGAGTAAATGTCAAAATGAGCGAAGTATGGGGCAAGGGCGGCGAAGGCGGCATTGAACTCGCCGAAGAAGTTATCAAACTCTGTGATCAGCCGAACAGCTTCGAGTTCTCATATGACGCAGACCTTCCCATCAAGGATAAAATCAAAGCCATTGCCACACGCATCTACGGTGCTGACGACGTTGTTTACGCCGGAAAGGTTGAGCAGGAAATTGCAAACCTCGAAGCACTCGGCTTCGGCAAACTCCCGATCTGTATGGCAAAGACCCAATACTCCCTTACAGACGACCAGACCAAGCTCGGCCGTCCTACAGGCTTCAAGATTACCGTCCGCAACATTACGGTATCCGCAGGCGCAGGCTTCCTTGTAGTACTCACCGGTGACATCATGAAGATGCCGGGTCTCCCGAAGGTACCTGCAGCCATGAAGATTGACGTTGACAACACCGGAAAGATTTCCGGACTGTTCTGATAAGGATGATTTTAATGGAAAAAATACCACAGTGGTCCTGCGAAAAATTCGTTGAAGAGACGTACTCCAAAGCGCCCGTGCCGGGCGGCGGCGGAGTCGCCGCCCTCGTGGGCAGCATAGGCACTGCCCTCTCGGGCATGGTATGCAACCTCACGACCGGCAAGAAGAAGTATGCCGAATACGAAGAGGACATACAGAGAATTCTTGCCGACGCACGGGCGCTTCAGACGGAGCTCCTCGGACTTATCGACAAGGACGCGGAAAACTTCTATCCCCTCTCTCAGTGCTACGGATTACCTGCCGAGACAGAGGCTGAGAAGGCGGAAAAGGAAGAGAAGATGCAGGCCTGCCTCAAGGTTGCGATTTCAGCACCCATCGAAATCGTCCGTATATCTTTCAAAGCACTTAAACTTCACGAGGAGCTTGTCACCAAGGGTTCCAAGCTCGCTGTTTCCGATGTCGGCTGCGGAGCCGTCTGCCTTAAGGCGGCGCTGCAGAGCGGCTGGCTCAACGTCATGATAAACTTAAAGTCCATCAAGGACGAGGCTTTTGTAAAAGACGTTGAGGCAGAGCTTTTACCGCTCGTTGAGAACGGCTCGGCCCTCGCCGACGAAATCTATGAAAACGTAAAACAACAACTCGCATATTAGGAGGATTACTTATGGCTCAGTTACTTGATTGCAAACTTGTTGCTCAGTCCATAAAAGATGATTGCAAAACCCAGGCGGACGCTCTCAAGGCTCAGGGCATCACACCGAAACTCGGTATTGTACGTGTCGGTGAGAAAGGCCCCGACCTCGCCTACGAGCGCGGCGCCACAAACACAATGAACGAAGCGGGCATCGAAGTGGAAGTCTTCGCCATGCCGGCAGACGTTTCACAGGATGACTACATCAAAAAGTTCCGAGAGATAAACGCAGATCCCTCCATCCACGGAATTCTCGCCTTCCGTCCCCTCGACAACATCGACGAGACAGAAGCCATCTCAAACAACCTCTCCGCAGTCAAGGACTGCGACTCCTCCACGACGGAGAACATGGGCAAGGTTGTAATAAACGACCCGACAGGTCTCTACCCCTGCACAGCCGCTGCGATAATGGAGATTATCGACTTCTATGCTGACGAGATCAAAGCTCATGTCGCAAAGAAATACAAGGTTCCCGAACTCGCAAACGACGCTCAGAAAGAGGATGTATGCTGCGGCCTCGACGTCTGCATCATCAACAACTCAAACGTCATAGGCAAGCCCCTCTCAATGATGCTCACAAACCGTTTTGCGACAGTAACCATCATCCATCATCTCACACATGCCGAAATTAAGAACGAGTATATTAAACGCGCCGATGTAGTTGTCTGCGCAACCCCGTTCAAAGACTCAATCACGGCAGATATGCTCGGTGACGACCAGATCGTCATAGATGCCGCCGTCGTACGCGAGAAGGCTTTCGACGAAAACGGCGAGCCGATCATGAACGAGAAGACCGGCAGGCAGAAGATAAACACCTTCGGTTGCTGCGCAGCCGATGTTGAGGAGAAGGCCGCATGGAAGACTCCCGTACCGGGTGTCGGCGGCATAACCTCCGCTCTCCTTGCAAAGAACCTCATCAAGGCCTGCAAGGTTCAGAACAACATTAAGTAGGAGGAAATCTCATGATTATCACCAGAAAGAAACCTTATGAAGAGCTCCTCTCCATGCTCGGCGATGCCAAAAAGGTCATCCTTGTAGGCTGCAAGAGCTGCGCGACCTCCTGTGAGACAGGCGGCGAGCCGGAGATGGCCGCTCTTACCGAGGCCTTAAAGGCTGACGGTATAGAAGTAGTGGGTACGGTATATCCTGACGAGAGCTGCCAGAAGCTCCTCTTCAAGAAAGAGCTCAAGGCAGTCCGTGACACAGGATATGACGCAGTCATATCACTCGCCTGCGGCGACGGCGCACAGACTGTTGCACAGCTCGTTGACACACCGGTTTATCCCGCAAACAACACGATGTTCCTCGGCCAGGTCGAGCGCATAGGCATCTTCAACGAGATGTGCCGTATGTGCGGCGACTGTGTCATCGGACACACCGGAGGCATCTGCCCCATCACAAAATGCGCGAAGTCACTTGTCAACGGTCCCTGCGGCGGACAGAAGAACGGCAAGTGCGAGGTCAACCCCGAGAACGACTGCGCATGGATCCTCATCTACAATCGTATGAAGGAAATCGGACAGGAGCAGAAATTCATTGACCAGCTCCTTGAGGACAAACCTCACGGCGCACACGCCTATCCGAGAACAGTCAATCTTAAAGAAGAGAAAAAAGGTGCAGAGGAGGCAGCAGAATGAGCGTTTTAAAAGAAGCTTTTGATTCCGGCAAATTCGCCGTTACTGCCGAGATGGCCCCGCCCAAGGGCGCCGATTTCTCCGAGCAGCTTGAAGTGGCACAGCTCTTAAAGGGCAAGGTCCACGGCATAAACGTAACAGACATGCAGAGCGCATGCCTCAAGGCCTCATCAATTGGCCTCTGCGCAGCGCTCAAGGCAGAGGGCTTAAACCCCATCATCCAGATGACCGGCCGTGACCGTTCAAGGATGGCAATCATGGGCGACTTCCTCTCAGCCTACGCACTCGGCATTGACACAATGCTCGCCCTCACAGG
>CAMYWC010000002.1:0-17419 GCA_947302545.1 uncultured Clostridia bacterium
GTTCATCAGACAGCGGCAGGTACTTCGTCATACTCTCCGTCTGATGCGGCGCGTTCAGTTTGTGAACGATCACCTGTGTCTTTCCCATGGTTCTCCTCCTTTACTCTGTCATCCTCAGAAATTCCTCTTCGTCGATTATTGTTACACCGAGGTCCTGTGCCTTGGTGAGTTTGGAGCCGGCCTCCTCGCCCGCAAGGACATAGTCGGTCTTCTTTGAGACCGAACCGGAAACCTTTCCGCCGTATTGTTCTATGATGGCGGAGGCCTCTGCGCGGGAGTAGGTCGGCAGCGTACCGGTCAGGACAAAGGTCTTGCCGGCAAAACGGTCATCGATTTTTTCCTTATTCGAATTCATATTGAGGCCGTAGCCTTTAAGCCTGTTAATGAGGTCGATTGTCTCGGGTTTCGTAAAGAATTCGACCACGCTTTCGGCCATAACGCGGCCGAATCCTTCTATACCAAGCACGTCGATAACCGACGCGCCCATTAGCGCGTCCATATTGCCGAAGTGCTCGGACAGGAGTTTGGCCGCCTTCTCGCCGACATGGCGTATGCCGAAAGCGGAGACAAGCTTTGAAAGGTCGTTCTCTTTGGACTTTTCTATCGCATCTATGAGGTTTTGGGCGGATTTCTCACCCATACGCTCAAGACCCGCTATGTCAGCGGCAGTAAGGCCGTATATATCAGCGGGATTGTTTATCAGTTTCTCGTTTACGAGGAGTTCAACAAGGCTGTCGCCGAGACCCTCAATATCCATTGCCGGCTTTGAGCAGAAGTGGATAAGCACCCTGACAAGCTGGGCGGGGCACTCGGGATTCGTGCAGCGGACTGCCGCCTCTCCCTCCTCACGATAGACCTCTGCACCGCAGGACGGGCAGCGTGAAGGCAGGAAATAGGGTTCGGTGTTTTCGGCGTGTTCCACGACCGAAACAACCTCGGGGATGATATCGCCCGCCTTGCGGATGATAACCGTGTCGCCTATGCGTATACCCTTCTCCGTTATGAAGTCCTGATTATGAAGAGTGGCGCGGGCGATAACCGAACCCGCTACGAGTACGGGTTCAAAGTTCGCTACGGGGGTTAAAACGCCCGTCCTGCCCACCTGTACCTCTATGTCGAGGATCTTGGTCTGCTTCTCCTCGGGAGGGTACTTGTAGGCTATGGCCCACTTCGGGAATTTGGAGGTGCTGCCGTAGCTTTCGCGAAGTGTAAAGTTGTTTACCTTTACAACGGCGCCGTCTATGTCAAAAGGCAGCGAATAGCGGTTCTCACCTATGCGGGTGATCTCCGCCTCAGCCTCTGTCATATCCTTACAGGAAGTGTAGAAAGGAACGGTCTTAAAACCGAGTTTCTTCAGGTAATCGAGCGACTGCTTGTGCTCTGTGGCATCATAGTCGCCGTCTATCTGCTGGATGTTGAAGACGAAGATATCCAGGTTGCGCTCTGCGGTGATCTTCGGGTCCTTCTGTCGGAGGGAGCCTGCGGCCGCGTTGCGCGGATTCTTGAAGACCTTCTCCTCGTTGAGTTCCTGTTTCTCAACGAGTTTTAAAAATACCTCACGGGGCATATAGACCTCGCCGCGCACCTCTATAAAAGGCACCGGCTCGGTGAGTTTCATGGGAATGGATTTTATTGTTCTGAGATTTTCGGTTATGTCCTCGCCGACATCGCCGTCGCCGCGCGTGGAGCCGCGGACGAAGGAGCCGTTTCTGTACTCGAGCGAGACGGACAGGCCGTCGATTTTGGGCTCGACCACATAGCCTCCGTCACCCACCGCCTCACTCGTACGCTCGCCGAAGTCCTCGAGCTCGCCGAATGAGAAGGCGTCCTGAAGGCTCTCCATGCGCACGGTGTGAGCGACAGGCGAAAAAAGGCTCGTCGCAGCGGACCCTCCCACCTTCTGTGTGGGGGAGTCTGCAGTCACGAACTCCGGATACTGCGCCTCAAGAGCTTTGAGCTCATTCTGGAGAGCGTCATATTCGAAGTCCTCTATTTCGGGGTCATCCTCGTTGTAATAGCGGTTGCTGTGGTACGCAAGAGTCTTCCGAAGGTACTCTATTTTTTCCCTTGCTTCCTGCTTTGCGTCCATTGCCGCATCAAAACTCAACTGTTCATTCATAATACAGATATTTTACCATAAATCGCCCTTTTTTACCACTCTTAAAACGGGGGCGGCAATTTGACATTTCACCTGTATATCAGTAAAATGAAAGTAGTTTAAACACGATGGGAAGTGAATTTATGACAGAACAGGAATACAATCCCGATATCATTACGGTGACTGACGACGACGGTGTCGAGCACATGTTTGAGGAACTCGACCGTATAGAGTCTGACGGCGGAAAGCACTATGTCGCCCTCCTCCCCGTATACGGTGATGACGAGGAGATTCTCGACGGAGACGACGAACTCTTTGTTCTTGAAGTTATAGAAGAAGACGGCGAAACCTATCTTCAGCAGATTGAGGATGAGGAGGAGCTCTTCGAAATCGGCGACATCATGTTCGAGCGCATAAAGAAGAAATATCCTTTCCTCGTCGGAGAGGACGAAGAATAAGCGAAAAAGCCTGCCGGGTTCGATTCTCCCGAATACTAACCCAACACACACTATAAGGGAGCTTAACTTGGAAATGGAGTGCAGACCTCCCCGTTTCTTTGCGGGACGCTGGGAGCACGGTAGTGGACAGTGGGCACCCACCTGCCTATATGCAGGTTAATATTTCCGGGACCCCGGCTCGGCGGGTGATAATAAAACAAAAAAGCCTCAGGACGTTGTTCCTGAGGCTTTTCCTATTCAATTATTTCTTGGAGCTGATGTATGTTTTTCCGCCGCGTTTCTCGACATTCTTCTTCGAGGTGACTATGGTCTTGCCGTCACGCTTTTCAACATTGTGATTGTGTGACGAATGACCGACGGTCTCATACGGCATTTCGAACATGGGGTCAGCATCGAGATCCGAAAGGTTTTCGCTCACTATGCGCTTGCTGACCTGCTCACCGTATCCGTCGAGAAGATCGGGTTCGGGGTCGGGTTCAAAATCCTGAGCCGGAGCGGGGATATCGGCAGCCGGACCGGAGCCGACATCAAGGCGTGCGCGAAGCATGGCATTCTCCTTTAAAAGCGCGCTCTGCTTGGCGCTCAGGTCCTGGACCTGGCGCTTTAAGCCCTCATTCTCGAGCTGGATTTTTTCAATATAATCCATTGTTTTCTTCTTATCGAAACCCATGGGCTTCGTCTTAAGAAGAATATCTTTTTCCTGTTTAGACATTTTTATCAAGCCATGCAAGGATGTCGTTCATGACTGTCTCCTTGTCAAACTCGTTCAAGATTTCATGTCTGTCACCCTCATAGAGTTTGCACTCTACCGGGTTGCCGTTTGCCTTATATGCTTCGCAGACCTTTTCAACACCCTTGCCGTACTCACCGACGGGATCGTCCGCACCGGCAACCAGTAAGATGGGAAGAGTCTTTGAAGTCATGTTGTAACAGTCAGCGGAATTGATGAACTTGAGCATTCCGAGCATATCTTTGAAGCCGTTGTTTGAGAAAACGAAGCCGCAGAGCGGATCTGCAATATACTTATCAACGATTGCCTCGTCCTTTGTGAGCCAGTCAAAAGGAGTTCTCTTGTCCGTCTTGTTGTTGTATGAACCGAAAGCGACATTGTTAATGAATGTGCCGTCAGCCTGTGCGCCCTTTACTTTGCCGAGGAAGCCCGCAAGGAAGATTGCGATGCCTGCCGCAGGGTTGGGTCCGCCTGTACCGCAGACAACAGCGCCCTTGAGTTCCTCACCGTAGAGAGCGATATACTTTCTTGCTACGAAGGAACCCATTGAGTGACCGAAGAAGAATACGGGAAGACCCGGGTTTTCCTCTTTTGCTATGTCGACAATGAGTTTATTGTCATCTACAAATACCGTACCTTCGGCATTGTTCTCGCCGAAGTAGCCGGCCTTATACTTGTCGGAAATTGATTTGCCGTGGCCGATGTGGTCGTGGCCGTATACGGCATAACCGTTCGCCGCAAGGAACTCCGCGAAGCCTTCATAACGATCGATATATTCTGCCATACCGTGAGTTATGTTGAGGATAGCTTTCGCGTTCTCGGGAATCCACTTTACAGCGTGGATTTCAAGGTCACCGACTGATGATGTGTAGGTGAATTCGGTCTTTGTTACTGCCATTTCAGTCTCATCTCCAATTTTAATTGTTCTTTTCATATACTTTTCTCAGACCCTCAAGAAGGAGGTTCTGATCAATTACCATTTCATGTCTGCAGTGTTTTGCGACAACAGTGCAGA
The DNA here is from genome assembly GCA_947302545.1 of uncultured Clostridia bacterium. Taxonomy (GTDB): domain Bacteria; phylum Bacillota; class Clostridia; order Oscillospirales; family Acutalibacteraceae; genus UBA1227. Next base: position 4,302 of record CAMYWC010000002.1, read on the forward strand.
GGCCGCCTGTGGCGACTATTGTCTTTGCTTCCGTTGTAAGCTCTCTGTTCATACGGTCTATGAGTCCGTCGAGCATTTCGGCGGTGCCGTGAACAAGGCCTGCGCGCATGGACTCAACGGTGTTCGTGCCGATTGTCGCCCGCGGCGATTTGAGAGCGATGCTCGAAAGCTGCGAAGCACCTTTCGCAAGGGCGTTTAAGGAAATAAGCATACCGGGAGCTATTGCGCAGCCGAGGAAGGCACCGTCCTCGCCTAAAACCGTGACCTTCGTCGCGGTGCCGAGGTCAAGTATTATACACGGAAGTTCATACTTTCCGAGCGCGCCCACAGCCGTGGCCGCGAGGTCTGCACCGAGCTCCGTCGGGTTGTCGATACGGATGTCGAGGCCGGTCTTTACACCGGGGCCCAGGACTATCGGCTCCGACTCGGTGACCTTACGCGCTCCGCGCTTTATGGCCCTCGTCAGTTCGGGAACAACAGAGCTTATTACTGCGCCCCTGAAAGTTACGCCCTCTATGCCGTTTAATTTAAAGAGATTGCTCAAAGCTATTGCAAACTGATCCTCAGTCATGGTCGGGTCAGTAGCCAGTCGGGACACGAAGAGGAGTTCTTCCTCTCTGTACACACCTATTGTGACATTTGTGTTACCCGCATCAATAACAAGAAGCATGGGAAAACCCCCTATTAAATGATACCAAGATATTTTAACATAAAAAAAGGCTCCTCACAAGAGGAGCCTTAATCTTTTATGAATTACAGCTGTTTGCCGCAGTTTGTGCAGAACTTAGCGCCTTCGGGGAGCTTTGTGCCGCACTCGGGGCAGAAAGCGCCTGCGGGAGCTTCGGGCTTTGCCTTGCCGCAGTTTGTGCAGAAGTTGCCGCTGTTGGCTGTGCCGCATTCGCATGTCCAGCCTGCTGCAGGTGCCGGAGCGGGAGCCGCTGCCGGAGCAGGATTCTGGTTGACTATCTGGCCGAGGCCTGTATTGCCTATAGCACCGATACCGAGACCCATACCCATCATAGAACCGCCATCGCCTCCGTTTTCGCCGGCTGCCTTGACGCCTTCGGCCATTGTCTTCTGGACATCGTAGTTGGCCGCGTTGACGTTTGCACCCATGTTGAAGGATCTCTGCATCTCCTTGAGTGTAGCCTTGTCTTCGTCTGTCGGCATGAATGCACCGTTTACGGTGAATGTGCAGACTTCGAAGCCGCGTTCGCCGGCCCACTCAGATGAGAGGTTTACGTTTATGAGATCCTTGATTTCGCTTGAGTGAGAACCGATTGCCGTGTAGGCAACAGCCTGCTGTGTACCGAGTGTGGAAACAGCCTCACCTATCTTGTCAAGAATGCCTGACTTGAGGTTTGAAAGGATGCCTTCATCGTTGATGGAGACAACTACATCACCCTCAACACCGACATACTGAGCGCCGATGTTCTGGAAGAAGAGAAGCGGGTCAGAAACCTTGAGTGTGAGCTGACCGTTGCCCTTGATTGTGATGTCGAGCTGCTCACCCATGGCGCCGGTGTGATGGAAACCGATGTCTCCGCAGCCCCATTTTACGGGAGCGGCGATGAGTTCGCACATGTTGATGAAGAATACTCTCTGTGAGCTGAAGCGCTGGCCGCCGGCCATCCACTGATCAGCAACTTCCTTGCCGAGCTTCTTGATGTTCTCTACAAGGTTCTCCTTGAATGTGCCGTCACCGTTGGGGATGAATGACGGAGCAGTTGACTCGTCAAATGTGTAGCGTCCGGGCTCAGCGCAGAACTCAACAATCTTGCCGTTCTCAACAAGGATCATTGCCTGTCCTTCCTGAATGTCGATACCCGAACCTGCTGAAATGAGGTTTGCGTCAGCCTTGGTATTCTTTGTACCGTCGGCCATGATTTTCTCACCGCGTTTCATGAGTATGCCGTCTGACATATCGCCTGACTGGAAGTACTCTTTCCATGCCGCAGACTGAACTACGCTCTGGATGGCACCGGTAAGACCTGTTGCAGCAGCAGCTGCTTCAGCAACTTTTTTAAGTCCCATAATGTTTGTTCTCCTTTCAATCTTCTGTTATAGAAGCTATATACCAAGAGTAAATCGTGTCCCAGACCACATGCGCCCCGCAGTAAGGGCAGTCATCCCTGACTTTCGCGCCGAGCGTGGCGTTGCAGTTAGGACAGATATACGAAACGGCGGATTCGCCGTCTTGTACGAACCTTAAAGAGTAATCAAGCTTGTACCTCTTCTCGAGGTGCCTGTCGTTTTCGGGGACGCCCGTTAAGACATCGAAACCGCAGGCTGCCTGATAACTAATTGTAGCATATTCCTCGGATTTTTCATAGTCGGCAATTGCGAATCTGTGGATGGTGATATTGCCTATTTTACAGTCTTCCCGCGAGCGCTCAATCGTGGTCTCGACACCCCTTGCCACATTCGGCATATCAAACTGTGTCTTGCCCTCATACTTTATGTCGATGTATTCGTGAATACACTCGGAGAGCGCCTTTTCGGCGTCGCTGTTGCTGAAATTCGGGAAGTCCGCCATTATCTTCTTCAGGAAGATGTCGGTGGCTCCGGAAATGGATTTCGGTGACGGGGTCTGCGCGCCCTTTGCAAGCGTGGTGGCGACCTTCGCCACCTCGACCGCCTCAGACGGCGTCAGGCCCGTCGCGCCGACGACCACGTCGGTCACCTCACGGCGCAGCACACGGATGAGTTTGTTCTTGAGAGCATCGTAAACAGCCATTAAAATCCGTGGCCTCCTCCGCCGTGCGAGCCGCCTCCGCCGGAAGAGTGGCTTCCGCCGCCTCCTGAGGAGCTCTGCTTGTAGAAGTCATGTATGACCTCACGCCTGTTGCCTGCGAATACCGCGTTGTTGTTTACCACATTGAAAGCACCGAGGTAGTTGGAACCGGCAATTATCTTATTGTTTTTGTTGTGTCTCGCGAACATGCCGAGACCGGTAACAGCGGAAACAATTGCGGATATGATGCCGGACAGAGGGGTGGGAATTATCTTGTCAAGAAGTGTCGGATTGAGGTACTTCATGGTAACCTCATCCGTCTTCAGAAGACAGGTGTAGTAATCCTTGTCTGACGCGTACTGATAAGTCTTGTCCAGAAGCGAGTATGCCTTATCACTTGAGATGGAATCGGAAAGAGCTCCGCCCGTGTTGATGTAGACCTCACGGTTGTCCATGTCAATGGCATACATTACGCCGGTGACCTGCTTGTCAAAATCGAGCTTTGTGATGTAGTAGTCGTAAAGGTCATCGGTGAAGGTCATGGTCGACCTGCCGTATGCGTCATCATAGGTCACGAAGTAAACGGAGTAGCCTTCGGCTCTGCGCTGGTCGGCGCGCGCCTGAAGGTCTCTCTCTCCCTCGTCTGTGAGGAGATCCGCGAAATCATAGACATTGGCATATTTATGAGCGGAGTCCAGCATCGCGTCATAGTCAATGGCGAAATAGCTGTAATCATAACCCGTTACGGGCGATGTATAGCCCTCTGCAAATGCAGGTAAAGCAAGTACAAATACAAGTGCGAGTGCCGCAATGAATGATAAAAGTCTCTTCTTCATGTCAGCACCCCCTTACATCGTCAGCAGTCTGATAACCATTGCTATCAGCTGCGTTCCGAGGAAACCGCCGCCTGCAGCGGCAGCAACCTTGAGTTTGCTTATCGGGAGTTTGCCCGCTATCTTTCCGGTCTCGCCGTTTACGGCAAACTGCCAGAGTTTGCCCTTGTAATCGACGTTGAACATCCAGATGGGGAGCATTGCGTATTTTGATACGACATTGCTGTATGTGGGATGGTAGGAGGTCACACTCTTCTGCATGTACGGACCCGCCTGGTCAATGGCCTGGGCGGATACGGCTTCCTTTGAGCGCGCCTGCGCCTCGCCTATCTTCTGCTCGGCGTTTTCATCGTACTCTTCAGCATAGAAACCTGCCATATAAGCGGGGTTGAAAGCGACGAGTTTCGAATAGTCAAAAGGTTCAATCTGAGCCATCAGCTCATCGCTCAGATTCTTAAGGCCGTCAGTCGGAATACTGGAGAATCTTGAGCCCACTTCCATGTTGACCGTGTACATCTCGTGCTCGACAATCTTATCGTCGCCGCTCTTGTGGCTCGTGACATTCTCACAGGACAGGACGACGTCTGCGGTCTCGTCATATGAGTGGAGCCAGAAGGGCACATAGATACCCTTGCACTTTTTGATAACACCGGTCTTTGTGAAGGCATTCGGTGTAAGTCCGCCCTTCTTTGCATAGGTTTTGTAGATATCCTTTGCCTTTTTCTCATCGACTGCAAAAGGAATGACCTCATCGGGCTTAAAGTCACCGACCATCTTGTTGGAGAGTGAGATTGCGCGGCCGCAGAACGCACAGGTCGTGGCGACCGTGGATTTGGAAGTGATGACTTCCGCCCCGCAGTTTTCACACTGATAGACGACAAGGTCATCATAACCGGTCTTCGTCGAATCATCCGAAGCCCTGTCCTGATCGGTCGTCTCGCGCGTCACCTTTTCCGCGCGGTCCTCCGCGGGTTTTTCCTTCTTCTTGCCCTTTATTTCGTCGGCCTTCGCTAAAAGGGCGTCAAGCTCTGCGGGCTGGTACGACTTGTCGCAGTATTCGCACTTGAGCGCATTCGCTTTCGCATCCCAGTAAAGCTCAGCCGAACAGTTCGGGCAGTTATATTTTTTCACGGGCTTTCCCTCCTATTCTGTGTATTCTATACCGTCAACCGTCCTGTTGACATTGATCTTTGAGAGGTTGAAGGTATGTTCAAGACCCTCCTCGGTCACAAACACGACCGTGTCGGAGAGGTCAGTATATACGAAAATAAATGATGAGCCGGATTTGATGAGAACACCTTCGTTGTCACGGATATCCGAGCGCAGCGTGTACTGATGCATGCTGTCGATGGTGTACCAGGCTTCCGGGTTGCGGAGAACCGGGAGACCGTCAGAGCCGACCTTGTAGTCGTTCTTCGCGACACTCGTGGCAAGCATGTCACAGCGGGTGCCGAGGCGGAACTTCTTCGGATTCGTAAAGAGGTCCGTGTAGCACGGAGCGCTGTCGCCGAGGCCCGTCGCGAAAATCGAGGAATTCTTTATATGCTTGAGTTCATACAGATTCTTGGCGCCGAGACTGTAGACGTAGAGGTCGCCGTAGCCTGTCTCAGTCTTCGTGTCAACGTAGATGTATTCGTCGCCCTTGTCCATATGAACAACGTATGCGCGATATGCCTGACAGGCGAAGTCGGGCAGTTTGGTCTCAGTCTCGTCAAACTCAAGTTCCATCGACTTGTAGCCGCCGAGGAGATTGTCCGAATCGACATCGACGGCAACGGACCTGTAGTTCGGCACAACGTCGGTGAAGCAGTAGCTGTAAACCTTCGGAACCTCGGTAAACTTCTTGTTGATATTGTCCCTGAAACTGTTGTACTTAAACGATGCAGTGAGCACTCCGTCGGACTCGTCAGCCAGGACACCGGAGTTGAAGTAGAATGTTATACCCTCATAGTCAATGGTGAACTCTATGGCATCCGCCTCATAGAGCGCCCTTATCGCCTTGGTCAGATTCTCCTCGAGGAAGTCGGCCTTGGGGTAGGATTTCTTGAGTGACTCTGAGATTGCCGGAAGAATTTTCTCAAACGTGGGGAATACATCGCCGAGATAAAGCTGCTTTCCCGTCTTCGTGTCGTAGTTGAGTGACAAATACTCCGAGCGCATGTCAGATGTGCCGTCATAGTACTCGCAGAGCATAAGCAGGCTGACGACAGTCGTGTCCGCGCGGCGCGGTATGAACTGTCTGCGGGAGTAAACCTCCCCGGGGAAGAATTCTATGCCGTATTTGGCTTTGTAATCCTCCGCATCCTTCTGAAGCTTCTCTGTCTCCATATTCGACTGCTCGTCGTTCGCGGCATTGAGCTTTGAAAGGGAATCAGACAAAGCGGCATACTCATACTCAAGTTCACGGGAACCGAGGAAGATATGCTGGGTATAGGCATCCAGTGTGTCGGAGTCGTCCTCAATCTGATCATATACCAGTGAGATTGCCTCAACCGGCTTCTCCTTCTGACCCGCGGGTTTCTTTGTAGTGGTTTCGGGCTCTCCGCCTCCGCCGCTGCACGCAGTGAGACAGAGTGTCATCAAAAGTGCGAGAACAAGCCCCTTAAAACGTAAAAGACGCGTCAAAAAAACGTCGCCTCCTTGGGAATCAATATTATATACAAGTAAAAGTATAGCATATAAATACCTAATTGAAACAACGGATTTTTCTCAATTTCCCGAAAAAAAGGTTGCAATTTGTAACTTTTTCTGTTAATATACTTCCCGTTGGCCGAAAAGTTACAAAACGGTTACAACAAATTACAAATTAGGAAGTGTTACTATTTACAAACTCAGATCAAGACTGATTGCTTCGATAATGCTCGTAGTTACGGCATTTTCCGTCGTTGCCATCCAGGCAAGAAGCAGCAGCGCAGAAGTTGCGACAGAGACAGTCACACGCGCAGCTTCGCTTGAAAAAGAAGCAGTTGTAGAGAAAATTACTAACCCTAACGATGTAGTTAAATACAACATCAGGGAGGAAGCTCTCCTCAATGCGGCAGAGCTGAACCCTATGGTTACAAACGACAAGGAACTGGACGAACAGGTATCCGAAATACTCGGCAAACTCATCAACGAATCCATGTCGAACTATGAGAAGGTACTTGAAGTCTACAAGTATATGGAGACAAAATTCTCCTAATACGTCTCATACATACCCTCTGAGGTCTCTTATGCCAGCGACTACGACAACAGAAACGTAGGCCGTGCAAAGGGAATTCTCACAACGGGACACGGCACATGCACCGAGTTTTCCGCCGCATTCATGGTAATGATGCGCGCCATCGGTTTTGAGTGCTACACTGTCCAGGGATACTATGCAGGCGGCCCTCACACCTGGGCCATCATCGTTCTCGACGGTGAAAACTATATCTTCGATCCTCAGATTGACTTCCGTCAGTGGCAGGGTCATGGTGGTAAAATCTGTCTCTCACGTTTCTGCATGGATTCCGCATTTGAATACTACGACTGCTACCGCGCAATAAACGAACAGCGCGACATCGATTCCTTCTCCGGCTTTGCCCTCAATCGCGAGAAAAGCTCCGAGGTAACAACCGAGACGGTCGATGCATAAAACTTAATAAAGCAGAAAAAAGGACCTCCCGCCGGGAGGTCCTTTTCCTGTTTAAAATTCAATTTCCATGCCGTCCTCGGCAGCCTTTATGCCGAAAAGACCGAGCCAGAGTTTAGTGTTGAAATGCGACGGCATGAGTTTCCTTGAAAAGTGCGAAGCTACAATCTTTCCGCCCGGAGCCAGCACATCTTTCTTTCTCACCTGCTTCGCCATCATACGTACCATTGAGACATTGTTATGCTCAAATACCCTGGCATCCTTTTTCCTGCCTATCGTGCAGTCAAAGACCATAAGATCGCACTTATGCTTCTTTAAAACGAGCCACTCGGACGTGGTGAACCAGGTGCCGTCAAGGCCGTAGTAGAGTTCTTTGCCGTCCGGCATCGTAATGACAAAGTGACGCGCGTCCTTGCCCGCTCCGCGAACGTCGTGGTTCGCCGGCAGTGCAATAAACCTGTACCCGCCTATTGCCGTCTTTTTGTAGAGCGGAACCTGTACACGGTTTATACCCGTCTTGTCGGGAATCTGCTCAAAGCACCATGGTTTCTCGCAAGCCTCATAAGGCTCGCCGGAGAGAAGTGGTCTGAATGGCGGTGAGTGATGACGACGGTTTTTACATTGTCCAGCAGATGCGGGTCTCCGCACTCCTCGACATAGTCATAGATATGCGGTCCGCAGTCTATAAGCAGTTCCCCGTTTACAAGCGCTGCCGTATAGCGGCGGAAATAAGTACCGGGCATGCGTTTTTCAATGAGCCAGTCATTGGCTCCGGTACCGAGGAAGAGTATCTTATTTGCCATGTGTACCTCCAAAGAAAAAGAACCGGCGCTTCGGCCGGTTCTTCGTGGCGGAGAGCAAGGGATTCGAACCCTCGAGACAGCTTTAACCGTCTACACGATTTCCAATCGTGCTCCTTCGGCCAGCTCGGACAACTCTCCAAAGACTGCGCTTTTTTCGGCGCCCGTTTATTATACATTTTTTGGAGTATAAAGGCAATGGAAAAATTTATTTACAAATCAAAATGCCTTTTTGGTCATTATATACAATTTATATTGCAGTTAAATGGCTTTAATGCTATAATTTGTGTATCTATATATTTTTATATACAAAATATATAAGTAATTAAGATGGGTTGGTGCAGAAAATGAAATGTCCATTTTGCGGATTCGAAGAAAGTAAAGTAATTGACTCCCGTCCGACTGACGAGGGTGAGCGCATTCGCCGCCGCCGTGAGTGCATTAAATGCGGAAAGCGCTTCACAACCTATGAGGTCATCGAGAATGTTCCCCTCATTGTTGTGAAGAAGGACAAGTCGCGCGAGCAGTTTGACAGGAACAAGCTTATGGCCGGTATCCTCCGTGCCTGTGAGAAACGTCCCGTATCCCTCCAGACAATCGAAGATGCCGTAACAGACATTGAGGCTCAGCTTCAGAACTCCCTTGACAGGGAAGTTACATCCGACAAGATCGGCGAACTCTGCATGGCAAAACTCAAGGACATCGACGAAGTTGCCTATGTTCGCTTCGCCTCAGTATACAGACAGTTCAAATACGTCAGCACATTCGTTGAGGAAGTCTCAAAGCTTTTACAGGAGAAATAAGACAGTTAAGAAATGATTAAGCTGATTGTTTCAATCGTGCTTGCGATTGCGGCATTTTTCGTATACAAAAAAACAAATACCGCACCGACGGAGCCCGAGAGTGACAATCCCGTCTTCTTCATCTGCCTCGTGCCGGTCCTGCTGCTGTGGATTATCGAGCGGGGCGAGACTGACCTGACACTCCCCTTCGGAGCCTTTCTCCAGCGGGCCCTCTATGCCATCTTCACGGCAATCTGGATGCAGTTCCTGATTGTCGGTGCAGGCATAAGATTTTTTAAGAGCCCCTCAGAGGACAAGATTACCTACTCCGAGCTCTTCCCCATTATCGCAGGCTTCACCATGGCGAACATCATAGACGGTTTCGGCCTGAACCTGATCTTTGCGCTCGGTCTCGGACTCATTTCAGTCGGACTGTTCTTAAAGACGCGGTCCCTCGATCTGTCCCTGTCCCTGCACCTGCTGTTCAATGCGGTGAAGGTCTATGCGGACTCTTTCGTAATCTCACCATACCTTGATTCATCAACATACAAATTGCTGATACTCGGACACTGTATTCTCCTCGTCATTTTCGGCATATGGCTTATACAGGACAATATTCTGAGCATCTCAGCGGAAGAAGGAAAATTCAATGGCTGATTTTCATCTTACATCACGTGAATATCATCCTGAAAATACAATAATCGAAGTCGGCGGAGCCGCTATCGGCGACGGCGGCCTCGCGCTCATCGCAGGTCCCTGCTCAATAGAGTCAGAGGACCAGATAGTGCGTATAGCGAAGGCCGTGAAAGCCGCCGGCGCCACAATGCTGCGCGGCGGAGCCTTCAAACCGCGCACCTCGCCCTACACCTTCCAGGGACTCGAGGCCGAAGGCCTTGAGTATCTCATAAAGGCGGGGCGCGAAGCGGGACTGCCCACCGTCTCGGAGATAACCGACGAGACACAGCTCGACCTTTTCAGGGATATTGACATTATCCAGGTCGGCGCCAAGAACATGCAGAACTTCGGTCTCCTGCACGCGCTCGGCAAGGTGCCGCAGCCGATTCTCTTAAAGCGCGGCTTCGGCTGCACATATGAGGAGGTGCTCTCCTCAGCCGAGCACATTATGGCTGCAGGCAACGAGCGCGTCATCCTCTGTGAGCGCGGCATACGCACCTTTGAAACTTACACGAGATTCACCTTCGACGTAAGTTCCATACCCTCACTGAAGACACTCACTCACCTGCCGGTAATTGCGGACCCCTCACATCCGGCGGGCAGATACGAACTCATAGAGCCCCTCTCACTCGCGGCTGTCGCCGCAGGCGCAGACGGACTCATTATAGAAGTACACGATAGACCGGACGAGGCCCTCTGCGACGCGGAGCAGGCCTTAAAGCCGGATAAGTTTGAATCAATTGTCGAAAAAGCTCTTAAGGTTAAGGCGGCTGTATAATGAAGGACATCCATATTGGCAGCGGACTTTTAAAAAACTGCGGCGACATAATCGGCGCCGCCCATAAACCCTGCCGTGCGGCGATTGTCACCGACTACACGGTCGGAGCCATCTATGTCACAACCGTTGCGGACTCACTCAAAGCCGCGGGCTTTGAGCCCCTGATCTTCGCCTTCGAGGCCGGAGAGCAGTCCAAGAACTTTGAGACCTACGAAAAGATTGTAAACTTCCTCGCCGACAGCGAGATAACCCGCTCCGACATAGCCGTAGCCTCAGGCGGAGGCGTCGTCGGCGACCTCACGGGTTTTGCTGCCGCGACATATATGCGCGGCATAGACTATGTCCAGCTCCCGACAACCCTCCTCTCAATGGTTGACTCCTCCGTCGGAGGAAAGACGGGAATCGACCTCGAGGCCGGCAAGAACCTCTGCGGCGCCTTCAAAAAACCGCTCTGCGTAATCTCGGACACGGACACACTAGGCACACTTGAGGACAAATACTTCGGCGACGGTCTCGCCGAAATCATAAAGTACGCGATGCTCGGCAATGAGAAGATAATGGAACTTCTCAGCGAGAGAATCGCCTCGGAGAACATGAGGGATGCCTTAAAACCCGTCATGAACGACCTTGTTGCTGAGTCCGTAAAGACGAAGCTCTCCTTCGTCGAAGAGGACTTCCTCGACAACGGCCGCCGCAAATACTTAAACTTCGGCCACACCATAGGCCATGCCGTTGAGCACGCCTCGCGCTATGCCGTACACCACGGCGCAGCAGTGGCAATCGGCATGTGCGCCATGGCGCGCGCGGGCGAAAAGCTCGGCTATACCGAAGCCGGCACGGCGGCCGCACTTGAAGAGCTCGTCAGGGCCTGTGCCCTGCCGACAGACACCATAATCTCCCCCGATGACCTTGAAAACTCCGCGCTCTCGGACAAGAAGCGCAGGGGTTCTGAGATAGACCTGATCTTCCCGACGAAGCCGGGTCATTGCGAACTTGTTACATTGCCCGTTTCAGACCTTCACAACATACTCTGCCTTGGAGTGAAATAAATGATTCTCGAAATTACCCCTTCTCCCCTCTGCGGAGAAGTTAATGCAATAAATTCGAAATCGGAACTTCACCGTGTGCTCATCTGCGCCGCGCTCGCTGACGCGCCCTGCAGGCTCACGCTCGGCAATCCGACTGATTCGCTTTCAAACGACGTGAAGGCGACAATCGACTGCCTTCGCGCACTGGGAGCATCCATAGACGTGGACAGTTCCGAAATCTTCGTGACCCCCATAAAGGAGATCGCGGACAACCCCGTCTTGGACTGTAAGGAGAGCGGCTCAACCCTCCGCTTTCTCATGCCCGTCGCCACGGCGCTCTGCGACAAGGTGACGTTTAAAGGCAATGAGCGCCTGACAGAGCGCCCCATAGGCAGTCTCAAGAATGCGCTCGAGTCACACGGGGTCTCCTTCTCATCAGATACTCTGCCCTTCACCGCGACGGGCAGGCTTCAGCCCGGAATATTCGAAGTCACGGGCGACCTGAGTTCACAGTATGTCTCGGGCCTTCTGCTCACCCTGCCGATCTTTGAGGAGAAGTCCTCAATAAAACTCACGACTCCTCTTCTCTCACACGGCTATGTCGAGCTGACGATAAAGGCCCTCGCCGACTTCGGTATAGCGACCGTCTCACCGAAAGAGGGAATCTTCTCGATAGTGAAGAAGGGTGACGGATTCATATCTCCGGACTCACTGACAATTGAAGGCGACTGGTCAAACGCGGCCTTCTTCTATGTCGCAAACTTCCTCGGAAACGACGTAACGATAAACAACCTTCGCTTCAACTCGCTCCAGCGCGACAAGAGCATACTCGACTTTCTGAGCCTCTACACCGCAGAGATTGACGGCGAAAACATACGTGGTGTCAAGAACTACGAAATTGACCTCGTCAACACACCCGACCTTCTCCCCGCCCTCTCCGTAGCGGCCGCATTTGCAGACGGCATGACGACATTCACGGGCGCGGCGCGCCTCCGCCTCAAGGAGAGCGACAGACTGACCTCAGTCTGCGCCATGATAAACTCGCTCGGAGGCAGAGCGGAGGACACGGCCGACGGTATCATAATATGGCCCAAGGCCCTGACCGGAGGCACCGTCGAATCCTTCGGTGACCACCGCATTGTAATGGCGGCGACAATTGCGTCGACAAGGTGCACTCAGCCCGTCATCATAAATGAGGCCAGGGCAGTCGACAAGTCTTATCCCTCCTTCTTCAGGGACATAGAGAACCTCGGAGGTAAGATAAGTGTCATTTAACATCGTTTATTTCGGAACCTCACACGGCCCTGAGGTGGGCGTCAGAGCGCAGGACTTCATCGCCGGTGAAGAGTTCAGCATTTCAAAGCTTCAGCGCTTTCTCGACAGAAGGCGCCCGGGCACATCCGACGGCGTGTCCGCCAGAAAAGAAAGCGACATACCGGAGTTTCGCTCCGGTGTGGCAAAAAAGGACAGTGACACGCTCGTCACCACGGGCGAAATGATTGAAGCCGTCATAAAGAATGAGGACGCAAACACGAAGGACTACGAGGACCTGAAGTACACCCCTCGCCCCGGACACGCGGACTACACCGCATTCGTAAAATACGGTGAAAACTGCGAGAGCGCAGGCGGAGGACAGTTTTCAGGCCGCCTCACGGCCCCTCTCTGCGTGCTCGGAGGCATCTGCCTCCAGGCGCTTGAAGAGCGCGGCATCACCATAACCGCCGTCATAGACGCCATGGGTGATGCTGAGCACGCCAAAGCCGAAGGCGACTCCGTGGGCGGCATTGTAAAGGCCGAAATCCGCGGTCTCCCTGCCGGTGTCGGCGGACCTTTTGACGGAGGTCTCGAATCGAGACTCGCCTCCGCCCTCTTCGCCAT
>CAMYWC010000003.1:0-13345 GCA_947302545.1 uncultured Clostridia bacterium
GCGACCTTTCAGCCGTTGTCACGGGTATTCTCCTGGCCTACAACCTTCCGTCGACCATTCCCATCTGGCAGGTAGTATTCGGCTCGATAGTTGCTATCGTAGTCGTAAAGCAGATGTTCGGCGGCATAGGCCAGAACTTCGTAAACCCCGCGCTCCTTGCACGTATCGTTTTGATCTCCGCGTTCCCCGCCCGCATGTCAGCAGGCGCGTTCGTCGGAACAAACGTAGTAGGCTGGGATGTTGACGGCGTAACAGGTGCCACCCCCATGGGTCTCATCTCTCTCGCTGACGGCATCAAGGACGGAGCTCCTTCGCTCATGCACCTCTTCATAGGTACAACCGCAGGCTGTATCGGTGAAGTTTCAGCACTGGCGCTTCTCCTCGGCGGAATCTACCTTATCATCCGTAAGGTAATCTCCCCCATCATCCCCTGCGTATACATCGGCACAGTCGCCATAATCATGCTCATAGCTTTCGGCGATGTAAACGCCATGCTCTATGAAGTACTCGGCGGCGGCCTTATGATCGGTGCCATCTTCATGGCAACTGACTACACGACAAGCCCCATCACGGACAAGGGCAAGGTTATCTATGCTCTCGGATGTGCGCTTATCACCTGCCTTATCAGACTCTTCGGCAGCCTTCCGGAAGGTGTTTCATTCTCAATCATCATCATGAACATCCTTGTTCCTCATATTGAGAACGCCACAAAGCCGACCATCTTCGGAACTGTCAAGGAGAAGAAGAGCAAGAAGGAGGTGGCTGAATAATGAAAAAGATGAATGCTAAAGATATTCTCATCCCCGCAGTATCACTCTTCATTATCTGCGTAGTTGCAACAGCCCTCCTCGCTTTGATAAACAGCATTACCAAAGATAAGATCAAGGCTAACACACTTGCAAAAGCCGCTGAGTCCAGACAGTCGGTTCTCACTGAAGCCAAAGAATTCAAAGAAATCGACATGGACAACAACGGCACCACGGACTACTATGAGGGTCTCGATGGTTCGGGCAATGTAGTAGGTTACGTATTTGACTGCTCAGGCGATGCCAAGGGTTACGGCGGAGACGTTTCCGTAACAGTAGGTGTCTCGGTTGACGGTACAATCACCGGCATCCAGCCTGACGACGTTTCAAACGAGACTCCGGGTCTCGGCCAGAACTCAGACAAGGCCACATGGAAGGCCCAGTTTGTCGGCGAGTCCGGTGACCTCACGGTTGTAAAGAGCGACAAGGCCGCTCAGGACGACACAACAGACGGCAAAATCAATGCCATCACAAGTGCGACAATTACAACCAAGGCCGTAACAAGCTCAGTAAATGCCGCTCTTGATATGTATGATGAGATTGGAGGCGGAAAATAATGGCTGAAAAGAAAACTTTAGGCCAGGAATTCTCCAAAGGCCTCATAAAGGAGAACCCGGTTCTCCGACTCGTACTCGGTACCTGCCCTACCCTCGCTGTTTCAACATCAATTGAAAACGCAATCGGCATGGGCGTTGCCGCAACGATGGTTCTCATCTGCTCGAACATCGTTATTTCCGCACTGAGAAAGGTAATCCCGAACAAGGTCCGTATCCCCTGCTACATCGTAGTTATCGCTGCGTTCGTAACAATGGTACAGCTCCTTGTAAAGGCGTTTGCTCCGTCCCTCGATGAGGGCCTCGGCATCTACCTTCCTCTTATAGTTGTTAACTGTATCATCCTCGGCCGTGCAGAAGGCTTCGCAAACAAGAACGGCGTTCTTGCTTCCGCAATAGACGGTATCGGCATGGGTGTAGGCTTCACAATTGCCCTCACTCTCATGGCTGCTATCCGTGAGTTCTTCGGCTCAGGTAACCTCACTCTTAAGGTTATCGGATACGGTACAACTTTAAAGGATATCTTCCACCTCGGTGAGACAGACATCCTGACCGCTATCGGTCTTGAGCCGATACTCATCTTTATTCTCGCTCCCGGCGGTTTCTTTACATTCGGTCTCCTCATGGCCTGCGCAAACAAGCTCGCAGAATCCAAGGGTAAGCCGAAGGCAGAACTTAAGGGCTGCGAAGCTTGTCCCATGGCCGCAACCTGCGGCATGAAGGCTGAAGGAAAGGAGTGTGCTGAATAATGACAATCACAGGTCTTGTAGCAATTTTGCTTGCAGCAATCACTACCAATAACTTCGTACTCTCGAAGTTCCTCGGTATCTGTCCTTTCCTCGGTGTCTCCAAGAAGACAGACACAGCACTCGGCATGTCAGGCGCCGTTATCTTCGTAATGGTTCTCGCCGCTGCCGTAACTTATCCGCTCAACGTTCTCCTCGAAAAGAACGATATGGCGTATCTTCAGACAATCGTACAGATTCTTGTTATCGCGAGCCTTGTACAGTTTGTTGAGATAGTACTCAAGAAGTTCATCCCGGGTCTCTACAACGCACTCGGTATCTACCTTCCCCTCATCACAACAAACTGCGCCGTACTCGGTGTTGTACAGCTCAACGTACAGAACAGCTACGGTTTCCTGCCTTCAATCGTAAACGCTCTCGGCGGCGGTATCGGTTTCATGGTAGCAATGCTCATGTTCTCCGGTGTCCGTGAGAGACTCGAAGGCAATGACTATCCCAAGTTCTGGGACGGTCTTCCCATCACACTCGTTGCTGCCGCTATAACAGCCTGCTCATTCCTCGGATTCACAGGTCTTGTTGAAGGCATCTTCGGAGCATAAGAAAGGAAGGTAATGTAATATGTCACCAATTCTCTTGGCTGTAATTATCGTTGCCGTTATAGGTCTTGTGCTCGGTCTCGTACTCGCCATAGCTTCAATAGTCATGGCTGTACCCGTAGATGAGAAAGCGGAAGCAATCCAGGAAGTACTCGCCGGTGCCAACTGCGGCGCCTGCGGTTACTCAGGATGTGCAGGTTACGCCTCCGCCCTTTCCAAGGGCGAGTGCACGGACTGCACACTCTGCTCACCCGGCGGTGCCGACTGCGCTGCTGCAGTCGCTGAAATTATGGGCGTCGCCGCTGGTGAAATGAAACCCATGACGGCAGTTGTCATGTGCCACGGCACACCTGACAAGTGCGGCAACGCTATGAACTACCGCGGCGACATGAGCTGTAAGACTGCAGCTCAGCTCTTCGGCGGTCCCAAGGCCTGCAACTACGGTTGTCTCGGTCTCGGCGACTGCGTTAAGGCCTGCCCTTACGGCGCTTTGGAGCTTGTTGACGGCATAGCTAAGGTAAATCCCCTCGCATGTAAAGCATGTAAGATCTGTATCAAGACATGCCCGAAGGGCATCATTGACCTCGTACCTCTCTATGAGCAGAAAGCAATTAACTTCTGCATGAACAAGGACAAGGGTAATCTTACAAGCAAGCAGTGCACGGTCGGCTGTATCGGTTGTATGAAGTGCGTAAAGGCATGCCCTTCAGAAGCGATCAAAGTCGAGAACAACAACGCGACTGTCGACAGCGAAAAGTGCATAGGCTGCGGCGCCTGCGTAGAAGGCTGCCCGAAGAAGTGCCTCGAACTTGTCGCATACGGTTGCGCCAAATAATTCATTCAACAAATATGCCCTCCGACAGCAATGTCGGAGGGCCTTTGTTTTTCCCATAACTACGTGCTTTATTTTTTGATTGTTAAAATAGTGAACAATTTTCGCCTTGTTCACTTTATTTCCACAGAAAAGTTTGTCATATTTTTGTCAATCCCGTTGACACAGACCCCCGCGGAGCATATAATATTCCTCGTAACTAATATCCTTTGGAGGCAATAAAATGGCAAGAGTTTACAATTTTTCAGCGGGTCCTTCCATGCTCCCCGAGTCAGTCTTAAACAGAGCTGCAGACGAGATGCTCGACTACAACGGCACAGGCGAATCGGTCATGGAGATGTCACACCGCAGCAAAGAGTACGATGCGATTATCAAGAACGCGGAAGCTCTCTTCCGTGAGCTTATGAATATACCGGACAACTACAAGGTCCTCTTCCTTCAGGGCGGCGCTTCCACACAGTTTGCCGCCATACCGCTCAACTTTATGAACGGTTCAAAGAAGGCCGACTATGTCGTATCCGGCCAGTGATCCAACAAGGCCATGAAAGAGGCCCAGAAGTACGGCGATGTAAAAGTTGTCGCATCTTCAAAGGAGCAGAACTTCTCATGTGTTCCGGACGTACCGAAGTCCGAACTCCGTCCTGACGCGGACTATGTCTATGTCTGCTTAAATGAGACCGTACACGGCAACCTCATGAGGACCCTTCCGGACGTCGGAGACGTACCGCTCATCGCGGACATCTCATCCTGCTTCCTCTCGGAGCCCCTCGACGTCACGAAGTTCGGCATGGTATTCGGCGGCGCTCAGAAGAACATCGCTCCCGCCGGTCTCACCATCTGTATCATCCGTGAGGACCTCCTCGGCAATGCCAGAGAGGACACTCCCACAATGCTCGACTACAAGATCATGGCGGACAACGACTCCCTCTACAACACTCCGCCCTGCTATAACATATACATCTGTATGCTCGTCCTCGAGTGGATAAAGAAACTCGGCGGACTTGAGAAGATGAAGCAGCACAACGAGGCAAAGGCCAAAATTCTCTATGACTTCCTCGACGAGTCAGAGATGTTCAAAGGCACTGTCGTAAAGAAGGACCGTTCACTCATGAACGTCCCCTTCGTAACGGACAGCGAGGAACTCAATGCCGAGTTCATAAAAGCCTGCACCGAAAACGGCTTCATCAACATCAAGGGCCACCGCTCAGTAGGAGGTATGCGCGCCTCCATCTACAATGCAATGCCCATTGAGGGTGTTGAGAAACTCGTGGACTTCATGCGAGAGTTTGAACTCGAACACAAGGAAGCAAAATAAGAGGTAATAAAAATGTATAAAATACTCACTTTAAATAAAATCTCACCTTACGGTCTCGACAACTTCGACCGCAAGACATATACATACGGCACGGAGATGGAGAACCCGGACGCAATAATCGTCCGCTCCGCCCAGATGCACGACATGGAGTTCTCACCGAACACGGTCGCCATAGCGCGCGCCGGCGCAGGCGTAAACAATATCCCGCTCGAGCGCTGCGCTGAACAGGGTATTGTTGTCTTCAACACGCCCGGCGCGAACGCAAACGCAGTAAAGGAACTCACTATCTGCGGTCTCTTCCTCGCGAGCCGCAAGATCATTGCCGCGACCGAGTTTGCGAAGGGCCTCAAGGACACACCCGATGAGGATGTCGCAAAGCAGGCCGAAAGCGGCAAGAGCGCCTTCGCAGGTCCTGAAATAAAGGGTAAGAAGCTCGGCGTCATAGGCCTCGGTGCCATAGGCGTTCTCGTTGCGAACGCGGCTAAAAACCTCGGCATGGAAGTCTACGGCTACGACCCCTACCTCTCGGTAGACGCAGCCTGGAACCTCTCACATTCAGTCCACCATGCAAAGTCCACACAGGAGATTTTTGCAACATGTGACTATATCACCGTACATGTACCGCTTAACAACGAGACACGTGACATCATAAATGACTCGTCCATTGCCGGCATGAAAGACGGCGTCCGTATTTTAAACTTCTCGCGCGGCGAGCTCGTCAACACGGACGACATAATCGAAGGCCTCGGTTCGGGCAAAGTGGCCGCCTATGTCACAGACTTCATCAACGAGAAGCTCATCGGTGTTCCGGGCGTAGTTGCCATCCCTCACCTCGGCGCCTCAACTCCCGAGTCCGAGGACAACTGTGCGCGCATGGCCGCCCTCGAGCTTGTGAACTATCTCGAGAACGGCAATATCAGGAATTCCGTAAACATGCCCAACTCAGTCATGGACCGCAATACGGCATACAGAGTCTGCATCATCCATAAAAACATTCCCAACATGCTCACACAGATAACCACACAGTTTACCAATGCGAACATAAACATCGTCGACCTCTCCAACCGTTCAAAGGGCGACTATGCCTACACGATGATAGACATCGACGAATATGTTCATACCGAGCTTGTGGAACAGATCAAGGCTATCGACGGAGTAATCCGTATAAGAGTTATAAAATAATTAAAAGGAGAAAGAATAATGAGTTCATTCAAGGATCTTCGAATCGTAGACAACTTTTATCAGACCTCGCTCTTCTTCCCCATGCCTACGGTTTGTATCTCAACAATCAACCCTGACGGTAGCACAAATATCGGCTCATACTCCCTCGTTTTCCCGTACTATGTAGCCGGCCGTGACTATTATGCAATGGTACTCAACTGCCGCAACAACTCGAACACATGCCAGAACATCCTTCGCACGAAGAAGCTTGCCATCAACTTCATCCCCGATGACAAGAAGTACTTCAAAGAGGCCGTCCGTCTCGGATTCCCCGGCCCTTCCGAAGAGAAGATGCCCGATGCATGGTTCAAGATGGAACCCGGTCTTGCAGACCCCTCAGACAAGGAGCGTCCTCCGGTAATGAAGGATGCCTTCCAGGTTATCGAGTGCACATGGGATGACAGCCTTGAAGACGGCGGCAGATGGAAGGCCGGCGAGATGGACGGCTATGAAGGCCCGTTCAACAACTTCAACGGTATCACCTCAAAGTTCGGTGCAACCTTCATCCTGAAAATCGACAAGATTCTCATGAAGGAGAAATACTACAACGCAATCGTCAACGGCGTTGAGGCCGGCGACTTCCCGCCCGTACCCGTTGACTACGGCTACCGTGATTCCAAGAACTTCTGGTATACACCTTTCCCGAAGTTCAAGAAGCCTCACGCTGAGCCCATCCCGGCAGCAAAGGAAGTTGACCTCGCGTCAATCCGTTACGCTGCTGACCGCTGCGACGACAAAATCAAGTTCACGGATGAAGCCCTCAAAAACTTCGTCAAGGTTCCCAGACCCTTCCTCAAGACAGTCCTCATGGGCTGCGTTGACTGGGCAAAGGAAAACGGCGTAGAGCTCATCGACGATGAACACGTAAAGATCATCAACGACAAGCGCAACGCTGAGAAGCAGGCCAAGAAAAAGAAATAAGCAAACAAAAAGCCGCAGGCCGGAGGCCTGCGGCTTTATCATTTTTTAAACCAAATTGTTCACCTGACGGAGATCGAACAGATCACACATATAGGTTTTTATTTGTTTTCTCGTGTATTCCTTCTTGTAATAGAAAGTCTGATTGAAAATCTCAAGGAAGCCGTTTATGTAGTTGTTGAAAAGAACCTCATAGGGGAAATCAAAATTCTTGTCACGCGTACAATTATCGGCAACTATCTCTCCTATTTCATACATACACTGACGAACCAGCTGATGGAAGGTTCCGTTCATGGGATTATGAATAACTATTTTGCTGATTATTGATTTGTAGTCATCAATAAAGTCGCACACACGCTCAGAGTAATCCTCAATATTGTCATAGTGATTCATCTTGACATCCATCTCCGGATAGTAACCGTAGATGATATGGAAGAAAGCCCAGCGGAAAACATCATACTTATCTTCAAAATAATTGTAAAATGTTGAATGCGGTATGAGACTCAGGCGACAGATTTCACGGACGGTTATGTCATCAAAATTCTTCTTTGAAAGAAGAAGGAAGAATGCGTTGGTAACCATCTGTGTCGTACGTTTTTGTGATGTAGTCAGATTGTTACGAAAATCCAGTTTCATAATATCACCTCGAGATGCTGCAAAAATATTTTAGTGGATTTCAACAAACAAATCAATAATTCTTGTATCCAAATTTGGAATACAATGGCGCAAGTGTCCAAATCGGGACACTTATGATTTTTTATTTTGAAACTTTTTACAAACCTTAAATCATAATTAAATAGGTATTTTTGTCGCGTAATGACAAATAAATAAAGGAGGAAAAAATATGGTTGATTTAAGTAAGCTTGAGAAGACCTATACCGGTGCACCGAACCTCATGGATCTTACTCAGGAAGAGCTGATGGAAGTCTTTCTGACTCTTGAGCCTCCGACGCTGGATGAGTTCCAGGGCGAGTTCCACAGCACCAAGCTTTCTCACCACAGCAGACGTGACTATTGGGAGTGGCATCTCTCCTGCGACAATCCCCTGCTTAACCCCGAATGGATAGGCAAGGCTTTCCGCAAGATTGATGATGAACACGGTACCGGCTACAACCTGTTCAGAAAGACCAATGGTAAGCTTTATCAGGACGGCCCCATGTACACGACAATCGCTCCGTCAAGATACGACGGCAAGCCCTCGTTCACGCTTATCTACGGCGCTTATCACTCAATAATCACCTTCACGCAGATGGTTGATGAAGTCAGAAAAGTATGCGACGGCACTTATCTTCTTATCGGAACTTACAGAGGCGTTTTCAAAGGCGCGAAGATGAGACCTCACTTCTGGCTCATTGAGGGTCCTTATCAGGGATATCGCGGCGACTGCAAGAACAAGCCGAGAAAATTCGATATTGCCAAGGAAATCCCTCACTACAAAAAGAACATCAAGAAAATGAAATAGGAAGCAGGCAGAAAATGAGTTACGAAAAATTACTTTCTCCCGGTAAAATCGGCAAAGTGGAAATACCCAACCGAATCGTAATGGTTCCCATGGGTGTCGATGTTGCTGAACCGGACGGAAAAGTCGGACAGCGTTGGATAGACTACTACGATGCCCGCTCCAGGGACGGAGTAGGACTCATCGTCACAGGTATCGTACGTGTAAACGAGACCAACGGCGTCGGCCTTCCCTTCCAAGTATCCATGGCGAGAGACGCGAATATTGAATCTCTCCGCAAGGGTATTGAAAAGGTTCACGCAAACGGAACCAAGATCTTTGTCCAGATTCACCATGCCGGCCGTCAGAACGTCGCACTTCTTCAGACAATCTGGGGCCTCATGGAACTTCCGGGAAGATTCATCCCTCATTACTGGGACTATGTTATTCCGCTTTCAGCAAAACTTATGAGCAAGGCTTATCCCCTTCTCGAGACGGATCCTTTCCTTCTGAAGTATCAGAAGTACTTCTTCCGTTCAACTGTAAGCGCATCAAAAGTTCCGCTTGATCCTGAGCGTTCAGGCAATATGCCGTCAAGAGCACGTGCCCTGACAATCCCTCAGATCAAGAAACTTGAGAAGCAGTTTATCGCAGCTGCAGGCCGTGTCAAGAAGGCCGGAGCCGACGGTGTTGAGCTCCACGCCTCACACGGTTACCTTATTCAGCAGTTCCTGTCCCCGCACACGAACCGCAGAAAAGACAGATACGGCGGAAGCCTCGAAAACCGCATGCGATTCATCCTCGAAATAATTGAGGGTGTACGCAAGGAATGCGGCCCCGATTTCCCCATCAGCGTACGTCTGACCGTAGATGAATTCTATTCAAGCATCGGCGAGCCCGGCAAGGGCCTTCAGATGGATGAGGGTATCGAAATCGCAAAACGCCTTGAAAAGGCAGGTGTCGATGTACTCGACCTCTCCTGCGGCGGTTACGAGACACCCAACCGCACAGTTGAACCCATGAGCGTTCCGACCGGCTGGCGCGCCTACTTCGTAAAGGCCGTCAAGGAAGCGGTTAATATTCCCGTCATCGCCGTCGGCGTCATCCGTGACCCCGACCAGGCTGAAAAACTTCTCGAAGACGGAGTTCAGGACTTCATCGGTCTCGGCCGTCCTCTTCTTGCTGACCCCGAATGGGCAAAGAAGACCAAGGAAGGCCGTCCTCAGGATATCCAGCGCTGCATAGGATGTCTGGCATGCTTCCAGTCCCTTGTAAACAACGCTTTCCTGATGAAGCCGGTAGAGTGTGCACTCAACCCTCGCTGTGCACGTGAGGTTGATTACAAGGACCTTAAAAAAGACGGAGACGGCAGAAGCATAGTCGTCATAGGCGCAGGTCCTTCAGGCCTTACAGCGGCAAGAGAACTCGCTGACCGCGGCTTCAAAGTAACGGTACTCGAGAAAGAAAGCCGCTCAGGCGGACAGCTCAACGCGGCTAACAAGCCTCCTCACAAGGAGAAGATGAACTGGGCTATTGAGGACCTTACACACCGCGCGGAACTCGCCGGTGCCAAGATTCTCTACGACCAGAATGTTGACGAGAAGGCTATAAAGAAATATAAGCCCTACGCAGTCGTAGTCGCAACCGGCGGCCGCGCGGGTGTGCCGAAGAGCATACCGGGCGCTGACAGGGAAAATGTCATGACCGGTTCCGACGCAATGATGCAGGAGCTCAAGCTCACAGGTAAAAATATCGTAGTCGTAGGTTCAGGCCTTACGGGTCTTGAGACAGCCGAGTACTTCATGGAGCAGGACAACAACGTAACAATCGTTGAGATGCTCGACAAGATCGGCCCCGGTGTCTACAGACTTCTTTATTACGATATATACCCGAAGCTTGCTGACAACGGTGTTCAGTTCATGACATCTTCCAAGCTGACCGAAATCGGTGACGGAGAAGTTGCTGTTGAAAACCGTTTCGGCTCAATAGTCAGACCTAAGGCAGACTATGTCTTCTTCGCAACAGGCGTCAGAAGCCAGAACGAGCTCGTTGACGTAGCAAAGAAGGTCTGCGACAAGGTTTATGCTGTCGGCGACGCGAACAAAGTCGGTACCATCCTCGGTGCTACCCGCAGCGCGTTTGAAACCGCAGCAAGTATTCACTGATAATTTGTTATTAAAAGGGAGATTATTTTATGAATATTATTATCGTTACCGGCGCTGCCGGCGGAATAGGCAAAGAATTTATCAGACAGCTTAAAAACGAACCCGGTATTGATGAGATCTGGGCAGTAGGCCGTACAGAAGCCAAGCTTTTAAAGCTCAAGGAAGAGTTCGGTGACAAGATCGTTCCCTGCGTAGTAGACGTCACAAGCGATGCAGATATGATGGCTTTCCAGGAGACTCTCAAAGAGAAGAACCCCACCATCAAGTGGCTCATCAACTGCGCCGGCACACGTGCTCTCTATAAGCCCGGTGCTGACCTTCCCCGTTTCCTTGCTACAATCCGTACAAACGGTGTCGGCAATATAGCGATGTGCTATATCTGCATCCCTTACCTCAAGAAGGGCTCTATCCTTCTTAACGTATCTTCAGCTGCAAGCTTCCAGCCCCTCCCGTTCAACAACACTTATGCTGCTTCCAAGGTTGCCCTTCGCTTCTACACCAAGGGTCTTGAGAGAGAGCTTAAGGGCAAGGGCATCAAGATCACTTGCTGCTGCCCGGGTTGGGTTGACACGGAACTCATGCAGTTCAAAGATGATGAGCTTTCCCCCATTATCAAGCTCCCCGGCGTTACAACAGGCCCTCACGTAGCAAAGAAGGCTATCAAAGACGCCCGCAGAGGCAAGTCCATCTGCTTCCCGACACTCAAGGTTCACAGGGACTACTATCTCACCAAGTTCCTGCCCGGCAGAGTTGTTCTCTGGTATGCTGAACACATTGAGTGCGACAATGTTAAGGCTGTTGACGGTAAGGGTATCTACACCTGATTTTATCACGGAGGAAAATGTATTATGTACGAACTTCTTCAGGATAAAACAATCCAGACCATTTCCTGTTTTACAAGCCTCGCAATGTGGCTCGGCAGTTTCATAATCACTGCCGTCAAGAAAAACCCCATCACTATTTTCCTTATGGTAGGAGCCCACACAACACAGTCGCTCGTTATCGGCATCAAGACCGGCAAACGTGACGGTCTCGACATGCTGACATCCCTTTCAAAATGTCTGTGCTACGGTTTTGCATGGTGGCTTCCCCTCCTTCTTAAGCTCAACAAAGAAGGAAAGTAAGGAATAACAAAAAAGCCGCAGGCTCACGCCTGCGGCTTATCTTTATATTGATTAATCTTCAGGATCGTATTCGATTATATCGCCCGGCTGACAATCCAGCGCCTCACAGAGGGCGACAAGCGTGGAGAAGCGGATGGCGCTCACATGGCCGTTCTTGAGTTTCGAGAGGTTGACATTTGCCACGCCCACCTTCTCTGAAAGCTCATTAAGACTCATCTTACGATCCGCCATGACACGATCAAGTCTTAAAACTATATTTCCCATGATATCACCTCTTAAAGTGTCTCGTCAGATTCCTGCTGGAGTTCTGCACCGTATTTGAATATCATTACAAGGACATAGACTACCGCAACAAGGAGTACCACACCGAAGTCTATGTTGAAGTTGAACATGTTACCGGTGTTGAATGAATCCCAGAAACCCTTGGTAATCATGGAAAGTATTGCAACCGGAACAAGTGAGTTTGCGAATGTTGTCATGCGCTTTATGACGTCTTCTGCAAAAGGAGTCTCACATGTGCTCATAACCTTCATCAGGTTCCTGAACATGAAGAGCGCGAAAATGATGCAGCCTATGTAAACCAGTGTAACAACAAGGTTACCTATGAGATTCTTTGTTGTAAGAGTAATCTCATTTGTCTTTGCGTTTACCGAGTAGCCGTTATCAATCTGAGTTACGGTAATCTCAGAGATGTCCTCATCATCAACCTTGATTGTCTGACCGTCATATTTTGCGAGGTCCTCAATGTTTTCAAGATCTCCGACTGACATATAGTTCTTGAGCTTGTCAAAGATGTTGCCGTTTGAAGTTACATCAAAGTTTGTCTGAACCTTTACGTTTACTTCCTGCTTGGAAACCGCGATTGCCGCCGCTGTGCCGATGGCCGTCATTACAAATGCGCTTATGGCAATTATGATAAGGAATATTGTAATGTATCGGCCGAACTTGCCTGCTGTGTTGATGTTCTTGATTCTTGAGTTATTCATTTTCTTTTCCTCCGAAAAATTAATTTTTTAACGATAGTCGTTAACTGCTTACGAGTTCATTCTACCACACTTTTTATCTTTGTCAACACTTTTTTAACGAAAAACATTAAAAATTTTATTTTCGCATAAAAATAGCCTTCTCCCCGGGGGAGAAGGCCTGTATTCTAATATGTATTTTATTTAATTATAGTCTCTGACAGGGCAACTAAAAGCGGCAGCGTCAGAAGAGAGAGCAATGTCGAGACGGACATGAGACGGGCGCCGAGTTCGGCGTCCTTATTGTAAAGGGTCGCGAACATTGCCGTATTTGCCGCTGTGGGCGCCGCTGCCGCGATTGTGCACACAACAGCCACTACCGGGTCAACTTTGGCAAAATACATCATACCGAGCGCTGCAGCGGGTATAAGAATAAGTTTATAAAATGCTATAAGATACTGCTTCTTATCAGACAGCATTGTTTTAATACTTAAATTACCTAAATAATAACCGATTACAATCATCGGAAGAGGAGTGTTCAGCGCCGCCAAATACTCAATTGGTGTGCCGATAATCTCAGGCAGTTTAATGTGCGCAAAGAAAATTACAAGACCGAGTGCAGTTCCTATTACACCCGGATCGGCCAGATCGTAATGCGCTACGCCGAG
>CAMYWC010000004.1:0-13155 GCA_947302545.1 uncultured Clostridia bacterium
GGCATACTTCCAGTATGACTCAAAGAAGACGGGCGGTATCACCATTTCCCACCTCCGTTTCGGTGATAACAAGATCAAGAGCTCGTACTATGTAAACAAGGCGGACTTCGTAGCCTGCCACAACCCCTCATACATCGAGAAGGCTTACCGCATCGTTGACGATGTAAAGCCGGGCGGAGTATTCCTCATCAACTGTCAGTGGGATGAGGCCGAGCTCGCCGAGAAACTCGACGCAAAGACAAAGCAGTACATCGCAAAGAACAACGTACAGCTTTACACGGTTAACGCCATCGACCTCGCAATCAAGGTCGGCATGGGCAAGCGCACGAACACAATCCTTCAGGCTGCATTCTTCGCGCTTGCAAACATCATGCCGATAGAAGAGGCCGTAGAGCACATGAAGGACGCGGCCACGAAGTCGTACTCCAAGAAGGGCCCCGAGGTTGTAAAGTGCAACCACGACGCCATTGACGCCGGTGTAACCGCGTACAAGAAGATAGAAGTACCCGCCGAGTGGGCAAACGCCACTGACGACAGGAAGGCCGCGGCCCTCACCGGTCCGGACGCACTGGTCAAGCAGGTCAGCGAGATCATGGAACCCGTCGGTCACATGGACGGCTACAAGATTCCCGCATCCGCATTTGCCGAACACGCTGACGGTCAGTTCGAACAGGGCGCATCAGCATACGAGAAGCGCGGTGTCGCAGTCATGGTTCCCGAGTGGAACAACGAGACCTGCGTCAAGTGTAACAAGTGCGCATATGTCTGCCCTCACGCTACAATCAGACCTTTCGCTCTCGATGCTGACGAGAAAGCAAAGGCTCCGGCAGTCACAAAATTCGCCGAGAAGCCCGTTGTCGGCACAGATTATACATTCACACTTGCCATCTCCCCGCTTGACTGTATGGGATGCGGCGTCTGCGTAGGCGTCTGCCCGACAGAGTCACTCAAGATGGTATCCCGTGAGTCCCAGGACGAGCAGCAGGCCGCTTTCGACTACTGTGTAGCCAACGTAACAGAGAAGCCCGAGACAACAAGCAAGCTCTCTGTCATCTCCTCACAGTACAGAAAGCCGCTCCTTGAGTTCTCAGGCTCATGCGCAGGCTGCGCCGAGACGAGCTATGCCCGCCTCGTAACCCAGCTCTTCGGTGACCGCATGTACATCTCCAATGCTACAGGCTGTTCATCAATCTGGGGCGGACCTGCAGGCACATCTCCTTACACAGTAAACGCCAAGGGCCAGGGTCCGGCATGGGCCAACTCCCTCTTCGAGGACAACGCCGAGCACGGCTACGGTATGTTCCTCGGCCAAAACGCAATCCGTGAGTCTCTCGCCGCAAAGACAAGAGAAGTCATCGAGAAGTGCGACAAGGAAGGCGTTAAACCCGCTGCCCAGGCATGGCTCGACACCATGTATGACGGCGAGGCAAATAAAGAAGCCACAGCAAACTACATCGCTGCTCTTGAGAGCTGCGACGGACCTCTCGCAAAAGAGATCCTCGCAAAGAAGCAGTATCTCCAGAAGAAGTCCATCTGGATCTTCGGCGGCGACGGCTGGGCATATGATATCGGCTTCGGCGGTCTCGACCACGTAATCGCGACAGGCGAGGATGTCAACATCTTCGTATTCGACACCGAAGTTTACTCCAACACCGGCGGACAGGCCTCCAAGGCTTCACAGATAGGCCAGGTCGCTCAGTTTGCGGCAGCCGGTAAGTCCATCCAGAAGAAGAGCCTTGCCGAGATAGCAATGTCCTACGGATATGTCTATGTCGCACAGGTAGCGATGGGCGCTAACCAGGATCAGACACTCAAAGCCATCGCCGAGGCGGAGGCTTATCACGGACCTTCACTCATCATCGGCTACAGCCCCTGCGAGATGCACAGCATCAAGGGCGGCATGGTCAACTGCCAGGCCGAGATGAAGAAAGCCGTTGACTGCGGTTACTGGAACATGTTCCGCTACAACCCGGCTCTCAAGGCCGAAGGCAAGAATCCTTTCACTCTCGACTCCAAGGTTCCGGAGACAGAGGGCTACCGTGCATTCCTCATGAACGAGGCACGCTACAGCGCTCTCACCCGCTCCTTCCCCGAGCGTGCAGAGGAACTCTTCACGGAGGCAGAGGAGAACGCGAAGGCCCGCTATGCACACCTTCAGAAGCTCATCAAACTCTACAGCGAAGAAGAATAAGGAGGTCACAATATGGCAAACCAGTATGTAATGGCCCTTGACCAGGGTACGACAAGCTCCCGTGCCATCGTTTTCGACAAGCACGGCAACATCATCGCCAAGTCACAGCGTGAATTTGAGCAGCACTACCCGCAGGCAGGCTGGGTTGAGCACAACCCGATGGACATCCTCTACTCAGAGTACCAGTCCATCTCCACAATCCTCTCTGACCCCGATGCTCCGGTAACTGCCGAAGACATCACTTGCATAGGCGTTACGAACCAGCGTGAGACGACAATCCTCTGGGACAAGACAAACGGTCTTCCCATCTACAACGCTCCAGTATGGCAGTGCAGAAGAACCGCAGCCATGTGCGAGGACCTCAAGGCCCGCGGCCTCGAGAAATACGTGCGTGACCACACCGGCCTTCTCATAGATGCTTATTTCTCAGCCACAAAGATCAAATGGCTCCTCGACAACGTAGAGGGCGCCAAGGAGCTTGCCGAAGAAGGCAAACTTCTCTTCGGTACGGTTGAGACATGGCTCATCTGGAACCTCACGGGCGGCGCAACTCATCCTGAGTCTGCCGTTCACGTCACCGACTACTCGAACGCTTCGAGAACGATGATATTCGATGTAGACAAACTCGAATGGGACGAATACCTCTGCAAAGAGATAGGCATCCCCATGAATATACTTCCCACACCCGTACCCTCTTCACAGGTCTACGGCTATGTGGCTCCCGACATCCCGGGTCTTGAGACTCTCGCCGGCACACCCATCTCGGGCGCCATCGGCGACCAGCCCGCCGCCCTCTTCGGACAGGCCTGCTTCAACAAGGGCATGGCCAAGTCCACATACGGCACAGGCTGCTTCCTTCTCATGAACTCAGGCTCTGAGCGCGTACATTCAAAGAACCTTATGACAACGGGTGTTGCCTGGTCATTAAACGGCAAGACAACATATGCCATTGAAGGTTCCGCATTCAACGCAGGCTGCACCATCCAGTGGCTTCGCGATGAGCTCCACCTCATCGACAACGCCGCGCGCTGCGATGAACTCGCCGAGTCCGTCCCGGACTCAAACGGCGTCTACATCGTCCCGGCGTTCACCGGACTCGGCGCTCCCTACTGGGATATGTATGCGCGCGGCTGTATTGTAGGTCTCACCAGAGGCGCCAACCGCGCCCACTTCGCGAGAGCGACACTCGAAGCCCTCGCTTACCAGGTAGTTGACCTCATCAAGGCCATGGAAGAAGACTCAGGCCTCTCCATCTCGTCACTCCGTGTCGACGGCGGCGCCTCAGTCTCCAATATAATGATGCAGATCCAGTCCGACTTCTTAAACTGCGAAGTCAACAGACCGAAGGTCGTTGAGACAACAGCCCTCGGCGCCGCTTATCTCGCAGGTCTCGCCTGCGGTGTCTGGAAGGATACCGACGAGATAGAAGCCAACAGACAGGTTGCCAAAATCTTCAAGCCCGACATGGACGCCGACAAGCGTGAAGTAATGTACAAGGGCTGGAAGAAGGCTGTAACAAGGGCTATGAGCTGGATCGATCCGGAATAAGGAGGAAAATATAATGGACAGAAACAACATGGATTTTGAAACGCTCCGCCGTTTCATGACAGACGCATTTACCGCCATCGGTGTTCCCGCCGATGAGGCCGCAATCGTTGCGGACGTACTTGTCGAGTCCGACAAGCGCGGTATCAACTCACACGGCGTAAACCGCTTCAAGCCCGTTTACATCGACAGAATCAACGCAGGCATCCAGTTTGCGAAGACAAATTTTGAAATCGTCAAAGAGACAGAAACAACGGCAGTTGTCGACGGTCACCACGGCATGGGCCAGGTTATCGGCCAGCGCTCAATGCAGATGGCTATTGATAAGGCCAAGAAATACGGTATGGGTATGGTTGCGGTCCGCAATTCCTGCCACTACGGTATTGCCGGTTACTATGCCTCCCAGGCTGCCAAGCAGGGCTGCATAGGCATCACAGGTACAAACGCACGTCCTTCAGTTGCTCCGACATTCGGTGTTGAAGGCATGTTCGGAACAAACCCGCTCACAGTAGGTATCCCCACTGATGAGGAGTTTGACTTCGTAATAGACTGCGCTACATCAATCACACAGAACGGTAAGATTGAGTACTACGAGCGCATCGGTGAAGACATTCATCCCGGTACCGTAATCGACATCGACGGCAATGCCGTTGAAGGCGATTCAGGTGTCGCTCTCAAAAAGATCCGTCAGGGCACAGCCGCTCTCACCACACTCGGCGGTATCGGCGAGGACCTCGGCGGTTACAAAGGCTATGGCTATGCCATGGTAATCGAGCTCCTCTCCTCTATCCTCCAGGACGGCTGGTACGGCAAGGACCTCGACGGCAAGGATGAAAACGGCAATATCCGCCCGTATCATCTCGGCCATTTCTTCATTGCAATTGACACAAATCACTTCCTCGGCGAAGAGCTTGCCCGTAAAAAGGCCGGCGAAATCCTCCGTTCCGTACGCGCTTCAAAGAAGCAGCCCGGTCACGACAGAATCTACACCGCAGGCGAAAAAGAGTGGGAGGTCTACAAGCAGAGACTTGTTGACGGTGTACCGATTACAGGCCCCGTTCAGAAGGAGTTCATGGCTGTACGTGATCAGTTCAATCTTGATTACAAGTTCCCTTGGGAGGACTGAACATGAACTATGCTGAAGAATCCTTAAAGCTCCACTATGAGTGGAAGGGCAAGATTGAAGTTGTCTCCAGAGCCAAGGTTGACTCCAAAGAGGCCCTCTCTCTCGCCTATACACCGGGCGTTGCACAGCCCTGCCTTGAGATTCAGAAGGACATTGAAAAGTCCTATGAGCTCACCCGCCGCTGGAACACTGTCGCCGTCATCACCGACGGCACGGCAGTTTTGGGTCTCGGCGACATAGGTCCCGAGGCGGGCATGCCCGTAATGGAAGGCAAATGCGTGCTCTTCAAGGAGTTTGGCGGCGTTGACGCCGTACCTCTCTGCATCCGCTCCAAGGATGTCGACGAGATTGTAAAGACATGCGAACTCCTCCTCGGTTCTTTCGGCGGCGTAAACCTTGAGGACATCTCAGCTCCGAGATGTTTCGAAATCGAAAAGAGACTCAAGGAAGTTTCGGATATTCCGATTTTCCACGATGACCAGCACGGCACTGCCGTTATTACACTTGCAGGTCTCATGAACGCTCTCAAACTCGTCGGCAAGGACATTAACGACATCAAAGTCGTAACCTCAGGCGCGGGTGCCGCAGGTATTGCCATCATCCGCCTCCTCATTGCCAACGGTCTTAAGAACGTAATCATGACAGACCGCACGGGAGCCATCTACGAGGGCCGTGAAGGCCTCAATCCCATCAAGGAAGAGATGGCTAAGATCACGAACAGAAACAAGGAAAAAGGCACCCTTGCGGAGGTTATAAAGGACGCTGACGTATTCATCGGCGTATCCGCACCGGGCACCCTCACTCAGGACATGGTAAGAACAATGGCAAAAGACCCGATTATCTTTGCCTGCGCAAACCCGACTCCCGAGATTTTCCCTGACGAAGCGAAAGCTGCCGGCGCAGCCGTTGTTTCCACAGGCCGTTCGGACTATCCGAACCAGGTAAACAACGTCCTCGCCTTCCCGGGCATCTTCCGCGGCGCTCTCGATGTTCGCGCATCCGACATCAACGACGAGATGAAGATTGCAGCGGCCCATGCACTCGCCGACCTCGTCTCCGACGATGAACTCAACGCCGACTATATCCTTCCCGCGGCCTTCGATCCCCGCGTCAAGGACGCCGTCGCCAAGGCGGTCGCCAAAGCCGCCCGCGACTCCGGCGTAGCCAGACTTTAATAAATAAAACAAAAAGCTCGCAAGCTTTCGCTTGCGAGCTTTTTAATTTTAGTTTAGTTCTGGGAAATGGCACCGAACTTACAGGTATCGGCACAGGCGCCGCAGCCGAGGCAGGCTTCCTGGTCAATTACGTGAGGCTGCTTGACCTCACCTGAGATAGCCTCTGCAGGGCAGGCCTTTGCGCAGGCTGTGCAGCCCTTGCACTTCTCGGGATCGATGCTGTATTTGCCTTCGATCTTTTCCTGAGGAGCAGCTGCTGCGGGAGTTGTGTCAGCGACAGCCTCCGAAGCAGCGGGAGTTGCCTCAACGGGAGCTGCGGGAGCAGCTGCCGGTGCAGGCGCTTCCTTCTTCGGCTCGGGAGCAACATACTCCGGAACCGGAGCGTCGGAATTGTAGATAGCGTCGAATTTACACTTCTCTATGCAGAGACCGCAGCGGATGCACTGATCCTCATGAATTGCGCTTGCAGGGCAGTTGCGGGCACAGGATGTGCAGCCTTTGCACTTGTTCGGGTCTATACGGACGGGCTTATCCCAGTCGATGTAAACGGGATCACCCTCACCCGGAGGGTTCTTGAGCATCTCTATTGCTTCAACAGGGCATACGCGTGCGCATACGCCGCAGCCGATGCAGCGCTCAATATATGTTGTTGCAGGAAGTTCACGTCTCATACCGCGACGTGTAACTTTCTTTGCGAGAGTAAAGAGGCTGACCGGACAGTTATAAAGACAAGCCTTACAGCCGTAACACTGATCATAGTTTATGAAAGGTACATAACTAGCCATTAACCGGCACCTCCTTTATGAAGTTTTCAATGGGTCCGTCGAGGAAGTAAGGAAGGTTCAATGCTTCAACAGTCTCCTGAAGAGGAATACCTGTCTTCTCATCGAAGCCCGTGTTCTTCCAGACGCTCATGATCTTCGCGTCAATGGGTACCGTCTTACCGGCAACCTTACCTACCTTAAGAGGAGGCTCACCGACCATACGGGGATGAGGACGTGAATACCAGGGATCAAGACCCTGCTTGATATTAAACATATGACGTACAGTGAAAATACGTCTGCCTATCCACATGAGATCATCGGGAGTGTTGCCCCAGCCTGTTGCAGCCTCGGTCCACTCGAAGATCGGGTAGATAGCGGTACCGAGAAGGAAGCCGAAGTAGCATCCGCCGACACCGTCAACTATACGCTTGAAGTAAGCTGCGGCAAGTACCTTGAGGGACTCCTCATCAGATACTTCCCACTCTCCCTGCTTGCCGCCGACAAGAACTGCCGGGGGAGCCCAGGTAACCTTCTTCCAGAGGTGCATACATCCGTAGTAGAGTGAACCACCGGTTGTATGACGGGAAGGGGTGGCGTCTATGGCGTAGAGTGTAGCCTGCTGAGGGTCAGGACGTGAGTCATGCATCGGGGGCTCCATGCCTCCGCCTTGTACCGCGTACTGTGCAAACTCAGGTCCGAGAATCTCGACAGCCCTCTTACAACCGTCAGCAAGTACATCGCCTATGCCTTCACGATGAACAATCATCTTTACGAGTCTGATGATTGCGTCGGCATCGCCCCAGTGAAGCGGGAATCCGACATCTGACTCTTTGAGAAGGCCGTTTTCATAGGCCTCAATAGCCATACCGACCGTACCGCCGACAGAGATGGCGTCCATACCGGCACGATTCAGATACTCGTTGATGAAGAGCATCGCATCGTTGTCCTCATTGAGAAGGAATCCGGTGTAGTCCCACTGTGACTCGTACTCGGGTTTATGTACTCTTGAGTAGCCCTGATCGTTGTGTTTGATGTGTGAGATGTCAAGCTCGCCGCCGCAGCCGTACATGCAGGAATAGCAGTAATAGCGGTTGGTCTGGAGTTTGAGCATGTGTGAACCGTCTGTTTTGTTGAGTGCGCGGACATGGAAGTCCTCTTTCTGTGAACCGCTCCAGTTCTTTACGGGAGCCTCA
This sequence comes from uncultured Clostridia bacterium, assembly GCA_947302545.1. Lineage (GTDB taxonomy): Bacteria > Bacillota > Clostridia > Oscillospirales > Acutalibacteraceae > UBA1227. Next base: position 7,995 of record CAMYWC010000004.1, read on the forward strand.
CCTGTCTGTCCGGCGAACTGTGAAGAACCACCGGTTCCCCATGTTCCCATGAGAACGCCTGTCATGATTCCGTCGGGTGACAGCTGAATCTCGGGAAGGAACTTGGCGACATGAAGAAGACCTGTAGGAATTTCCGGAGGCATGAACGCCATATTGGCACGCTTTGCGCACATCTTTGAAAGACGGCGGATTTCTTCCGGATTCTCACCTGAAACAGGCTTATTGCCGGCGAAGCAGAGACCCTTGAGTTTCTTGGAGCCCATAACGCCTCCGACACCCTGACGGGCTGCGATTCGGCCGTTGTCATTGCAGACACCTGCCATCCAGCTCAGGTTCTCACCGCCCCAGCCTATTGTGCAGGCCTGAGGAATCTTCTTACCCGGAACAGTATTCTCTTCTACAAGCATCTTCTCTGCAACCGCGGCATCCTGTCCCCAGATGTGTGAAGCATCCTTGAGCACGGGTCCGTTGTCGTCGCAGTAAAGATATACGGGTGTGTCAGATGCACCGTGGAACGCGATTATGTCATAACCGCAGGCCTTGATAAACGGAGCAAAAGTACCACCGCAGTTTGCCTCACCGATACCGCCTGTCGAAGGCGATTTGGTGACGACCATCCAACGTCCGGTAATGCACGAACCGGTGCTTGTCAGAAGACCGGATGTAATGCAGAGGACATTGTCAGGACCCATCGGGTCAGCGCCGGCCGGGATATTTCTGTAGCACCACCACGCAGCAAGTCCCGCGCCGGAGAGGAAGTTCTCGTAGATTTCATCCGCAACGTAGACATCCGTACAAGTCTTGTTCGTAAGATCTACCTTGAGGATCTTTCCACAATATCCTTTCATGATTAATCTCCCACTTTCTGTTTATTTAAAAAAATTACTGAACTGTTTTTAACCGCCTCCTGACGGTGAAAAGGCGCTTATTACGTCGCCTTCTTTGAGGACAGTGTTCATGGGTACCTTCTCATAGTTCACGAGAAAAGGAAATACCTTTGCCCATGCCATCGGAAGTTTGACAATCTTTATAAACTGTCTTACTGTCGTACCTTCGGGAACATCAATTGTTCCATCCTGATTCATCTTTGAAAAATCGCAAATTGCAGGACCGTGAAATTCTATTTTCAGAAAGCACACCTCCCATTTTTTCAGACAAATGTATTCATATAATTATAACTTATATATTTTTAATCTGCAATGATTGTTAATTTTTTATTATTGTTTACTTGCAGGCTTTACATTGCTATAATAGGCATTGTTATTTTCATAAATCCCCGGAGGGAAAACCCATGTCAGACAGATATTCCAGACAGATTATGATTCCGGAATTCGGCGAGGACGGACAGCAGAAACTTGAAGACGCAAGCGTCCTTGTAATCGGTGCCGGAGGCCTCGGTACAACGCTCCTCTACCACCTTGCGGCTGCAGGCGTAGGCACAATCGGAGTCGCCGATAACGACATTGTAAACATCTCGAATTTAAACAGACAGTACATCCACTTTGAGAAGGATATCGGAAGCCTCAAAGTCGTCTCCGCAGCGGAGAAACTCAGAAAGTTCAACAGCAACGTTCAGATCTTCCCGCTCGCCACGGCCATATCAAAGGACAACGCCATAGACATCATAAGCCAGTACGACATAGTCGCCCTTGCAGTTGACAGTGTCCAGGCCAGGATGATAGTCAACGAGGCCTGCGTCCAGCTCGGAAAACCCTTCGTGGACGGCGGCATCAACGGTTTCATCGGCACCTCCGTATTCATCGAGCCCGGCAAGACACCCTGTCTCGCCTGCCTCTACGGCACGGAACTGCCCCCGATAGAAAAGTTCAGCTCGCTCTCATCCGTAGTCGGAACCATCTCTTCCATTGAGGCCACATCGGTCATCCAGTACCTGCTCGGTCTCCCGGTTCCCCTCGCAGGCAAGCTTCTCTACTACAACGCGTTGCTCGCTGAGTTTGAGCAGCTTCCCCTTGAGTTCAAGGAAGGCTGTCCCATCTGCGGCGGCAAAAAGAAATAAAAAGCAGTAATAAAAAAAACAAAACCCGAGGCTGAAAGCCTCGGGTTTTAATTTGCTTTGGTTTTCCTTAGAACTTCTTGGAAACTACGAATGCAGCACCTGCAACGAGAGCTACAACAGCCATTGCTGAGAAAGCAGCGTCGCCTGTGTTTGCAATTGTCTCCTCGTCAGCTGCGGGAGCAGCAGCAAGAGGTGTGGAGTCGTCGATAACTACTACTTCGTCAGTTGTGTCATCAGTAGGCTCAGCCTCTGTCTCGACGGGATCGTCAACCTGAGACTCACCCTCGTCGATCATCTCGTCTGTAGCTTCATCAGTTGTCGGGAAGTGAGCAGCGATGATGCAGTCCTCAGAGATGGGCTCGAACTCAGCAGACCAGTCGATTGTGATGCTTGAATCGATTACGAACTGCTTGTCGAAGATTGTCTTACCTGTGATCGGATCAACGATAAGAACTTTGAAACCGTCCTGAGCGTCTCTTGTTACGGAAACATCCTGGTTGATGTCAACATAGATGCCTGAATCCCAGAGAGCTGTGTAGATGTTGTTCATGATGTTCTCAAGGTTGAACTGGTCAGCTGTGGGAAGTGTGGGAAGATTCCACTCCTTCTCCCATGTCCACTTGCCGTCCTTGTAAAGGAGGTAGTTATCATAGAGAGTGTTGCCTGATACAGGCTGAATGAGGTGGACTCTGTATCCGAATGTATTGTCGTTTTCTACTTCAATCTTATAGTCACGACCGTAAACAAGACCTGTGCCCTGGATACCTTTCTGAACGTTTGCAAGAATGCTTGCGAAATCAAGTGTGGGGATAAGTGATGTGAGTTTCGGGGCAGCGAGGTTGGAAGCTGCGCGATTTGTTCTTGCTGTTGTGTTTGTGAAGCAAGCTGATGCAGAAACTGCTGTGATGCTGAAGATCATTGTGAGTGCAACTACAAGTGCGATTATCTTTCTCATGTCCGTTTTTCCTTTCAATCCCATTTTGAATAATCAACGGGGTTTTTGTCTCCCTCGTTCTTACACGGCTATTATATAAGGGCAGTTCTCGGACAGTCAACCAAAAAGTGTCCATTAAATTCTTTTTCTGCATTTTATACAACTATCCTTCCACAATGCCCCCGTTTTTTGTTGTTAACAATGACGAAAATAGTGAACAAATCCCCTGATGTTCACATTTGACAGAAGTCGCGTCCGTTTCTATAATGTTATTGTTATTAAGACTTTGGAGGTTTTTTCACCATGAAAGCATCTGAAACAAGCGAGCGTTACGAAGGCAAACTTCGCGAATGCTGCAACTATGCCGCAAGAACCGCGAAGAACTTCGCTGCGGCCAGCAACTCAAAGAGACAGGCGTGCGGACCGGACGAGAAACTTCTCGCCGATGCTCTGAAAGAGGACCTCTCCTCATTCTGTGACACAGTCACCGAGGACAAGTTCACTGCCGATCAGACGGCATACATCCTTTCAAACCTGCTCATTTTCATATTCATGATTCTCTCGGCAGCTGCCGGCATCTGTGCCTGCATCTTCCCGCAATATTCCGTAATTCTTCTGATAGCCGCGACTGTCCTGTCCTTCCTTGCCCTGCTCGGATTCTTCGGAGCCTTCGGCGGCACCTCCAAAAATGTTGAAGGACAGAACATATTCGCCGTAAGGAAACCCGAGGGCGAAACAAAGAAGCGCGTAATCCTGGAGGCGAATCTCGATGCCCCCTTCAAACGCAAGATCAGCCCGAAGACGGTCGTCATCTTAAAGACCGTAACTTTCATAGGTATTATTCTTTATCTTGTATTCGATGTAGTTGAATTCCTGGTTCTGAAAGACCAGATTGATTTCTTCGCATCAAAATTCTTCACCTATATCAGTTTCCCTCTCGCACTCTTCGCTTTCATTCCCCTTGTGCTCTCCAGAAGCGTTATCGCCGGCGCATCCTTCCCAGGTGTCGTTGACAACCTTGTCGGATGTTACACCGCGGCGGGCGCCCTCCGCTATATGTCCGAGATGAACCTGCGCCTTAAGGAGACGGAGCTCTGCGTCCTCCTCACAGGCGCAAAGAACGCGAACCGCTCCGGTGCCCGCACATATTGCAAGTACCACTCCGAAGAGGATGCGGCCTTTGAGACCACGGTCATCTCGATTGACTCAATCTTCAATGCCGATACAATCACCGTTCTCTCCTCAGGCAAGCGCGCAACCGACGCCATCGCCGCCGCCTCGACAAATTCCGGAGTCGAAATCCTCAGCACAAGTCCCAAGTATATAAGAAAGAACGGCTCTATGAAAGCCTTCAGAAAGAGCAAATACGCATGCGCGACAATAACGAGTCTCGGCGACAGTCTCCCCGCCTATTTCGGAACTGAGAAGGACACCGCAGAGAACATAAATGTAAAGGCGATTGAAAACACCATGAAACTCGCACTTGAGGCCGCGTACGCGATAGACGGCTGAACATAAAAATAAAAACCCGCTCCTGACCGGAGCGGGTTTCTTTTTATTTTATTTGCTTCTTGATCTCTTTTCGATTATGTCGCGTGCAAGCGGCTCAAGAAGATTCATCAGCATGTCGGGAATACCGAAGGCCATGACCTTGATCATCTCAAAGACGGATCCGCTGTTGAACAGATGGACTATACCGTCAATCATGGCGTCTGAAACGGCACCGTGTGATACTGCGGTGATTCTCTTGAGAGGCAGGGTCATCAGTGAGTTGTAAACCACCGCGAACTGAACGGGATCCTCTATGACCATATCAACCAGTTCCTCGAGTCTGGGAAGAAGTTTCCTGCCCATCTCGGTATCTTTAAACTCATCAAGGCACTGGTCACGCGTTACGCGGTCATCTTTCCTTGAAGGAACATAATCTGACGGATAGGCACCGAAGATATCGACGAAGTCCTCTTCATCGACGTTCTTGATGTCAGCTGTCCAGTACTTGGGAGTCGCCTCTCTGTAGTCTATTTCGCCCGAGTTCTCTCTAGAGTCAATATCAACCTGCGCTGTAAGACGGATGTCCGCAGAAGAGGAGCCGACATATATGTCATATGTGCCGCCCTCGACAACGAAGCCCTTGAGAGTCGGTGAATAGTATTCAAACGCGCTGCGGTCAAGCTCTATTGTGACCGTCTGGCTCTGGCCGGGATTCAAGT
>CAMYWC010000005.1:0-13033 GCA_947302545.1 uncultured Clostridia bacterium
CCTGCGAAGGTCCAGATAACGGTATTTGAGACGGAGAAGCTCGTCGGTTTTTGAGTCCTCGACTATTTCAAACGGAGGCGTCTCCGACTTGCCGAGCACACGGAGGTCAGTGACGAAAATCTCGACCTCGCCGGTAGGTATTTCAAGGTTCTTCGAGGAACGTTCGCGGACCGTGCCCTTTGCCATGAGGACAAATTCGGCGCGGGTGGCAAAAGCCTTGTCGAAGATCTCCCTGTCAGTCGCGTCATCGAAGGCAAGCTGAACTATACCCGTGCGGTCGCGCAGGTCGATGAAGATAAGCTGACCAAGGTCGCGCTGTCTTGCGACCCAGCCGCATACCACAGCCTCTTTTCCTATGAACGATGTATTGAATTCACCGCAATAGTTGGTCCTTTTAAGACCGGTCATATTGTCCATTAATCCTTGCCTCCAAAAAGAGCATTAAAATCTATCGCTGACATGTCGACGTCCGCAAGGTCGTCTCCCATATCGAATTTTGCTATTGAATCCTTTATTGCGATTTCTCCGAAGTCCTCGGCCAGGTTTTTGAGGTCGGTCTCGGTCTCGTCGCCGGATTCCATATTTTTGAGTTTAGCCTTACCGGAACTCAGTTCGTCGTCGCCTATTACGACAACGTAGTGCGCGCCTATCTTGTTCGCGTACTTCATCTGGGCCTTTATGCCTCTGGCAGAGATGTCAAAGAGGGCAAAAATGCCGTTCTGACGAAGTTCGTTTGCAAGGCCGGCGGAGAAGACCGTCGCGGCCTCGCCGACGGGAGCGAGGTAGATGTCGGGGCGCATGTCGGCGGGAAGCTCAATCTTCTGAGCCTCAAGCACGAGCATGAGGCGCTCAAGTCCTAGTCCGAAGCCGAGGGCGGGGATGTGATTTCCGCCGAGTTCCTCGCAAAGGCCGTCATAACGGCCTCCGCCGCATACGGTGCCCTGGGCCCCGATCTCGGTCGTCACAAACTCAAATACGGTTCTTGTGTAATAATCAAGACCGCGGACTATTGTCGGATCTACCTTGTATGGTATATGCATGGCCTCAAGATACTTCTTCAGACCTTCAAAATGTGCTTTGCAGTCATCGCAGAGATAGTCCAAAACTTTAGGTGCGTCCTTCGCTATCTCCGAGCACACCGGACTCTTGCAGTCCAGGATTCTCATGGGATTTCTCTCAAGTCTGTCGTTGCAGGTGTCGCAGAGTTTGTCCTTGTTCGAAAGGAAGTACTCCTTCAGGGCTTTCTGGTACTCGGCACGGCAGGTCGGACAGCCTATGGAATTAATTTTAAGTTCAAGGCCCTCAACACCGAGGAAACCGAAAATCTCGCTCGCAAGGGCTATGATTTCGGCGTCAGCCGCAGGTCCTTCGGGACCGAAGCACTCAATGCCGAACTGATGGAACTCGCGGAGACGGCCCGCCTGGGGCTTCTCGTAGCGATAGCAGGAAGTGAAATAGTACATCTTCTGCGGAAGGGCGTCATTGAATAGTCCATGCTCAAGGAAGGCACGTACCACACCGGCAGTGCCCTCAGGGCGCAGAGTGACAGAACGTCCGCCTTTGTCCTCAAAGGTGTACATCTCCTTCTGAACCACATCCGTCGTATCACCTACGGAACGGTTGAAAAGTTCGGTATGTTCGAAAACAGGCGTACGGATTTCACGGAATCCGTAGTTTGCAGCTATATCCGCAATTGTCTGTTCCACGAAGCGGATTTTACCGCTGTCCTGCGGAAGAGTATCCTGTGTACCCTTTACCGCACCGGTGATCAGTGCCATTATATTCCTCCGTTTTTCAATAAAAAAAGCCATTCTTTTGCAACAAAGCATGGCCTGTTTTTGAAACTCAGTTGTTTTTCGGATTTACAATATCACGCCAGTCAAGGTCACCGCGCGCAAGTGCGTGGATTAAGGCCTCAGCGGTAGCTATGTTTGTAGCAACCGGTATGTTGTGGACATTGCAAAGCCGTATGAGATTCGCCTCATTGGGCTCGTTCGGTTTCGGATTTAAGGGGTCGCCGAACATGAGCAACAGGTCTATTTCGTTGCAGGCTATACGGGAAGCTATCTGCTGCTCGCCGCCCTGCGCGCCGCTTAAAAAGCGGTGGATTTCAAGGCCGGTTGCCTCAGATACGATTTTACCCGTTGTGCCGGTAGCACAAAGAGTGTGCTTTGAAAGAATGCCGCAGTATGCGATGCAAAACTGCGTCATAAGTTCCTTTTTCTTGTCATGTGCAATAAGAGCGATGTTCATCAGGTTGCCCCCTATAAACCGATTAGTACATTACATTTTAACATAAAAATCGGCTCTGGGCAATAGGTTTTGTCTATATTGACTAAATCTTTAGAGGTACCTGTTCGCCGTTTAAGCGACGTATAACCCGCTCCATTGCCTTGACGCCTTTTGAGTTGGGGTCAATGAGCTCGCCGTTTAACATTGCGAGCACACGCGCCCGGTCCTCGGGAATTACTCCCGCAAGCTGAACTCCGGTTGCGTCAATCACCTGGTCGATATTGAGTGCGCGTCCCCCGAAAGTGATGTTTTTCTGGAAACGGTTTATGAGAAGTCTCGACTCGACACCCGCGTCCGCGGCCTTGCCCGCGGCGACAGCCGCGCTGCGGACGCAGACATTGTCCGGTGTCGAGACTATGAGCGCGAGATCGGCGACCGCTAAGACGGCGTCGAAGACAGGGCCCACGCCTGCCGGGCAGTCGAGAACAATATAGTCAAACTGGCGCTCATACGTCCGTATGAGCTTTTTCATGTCATCCGCGGTGACGCTGATCTCGCCCTGCGGCGCGGCCAGAAGCTTCGGGCCGTCGGTCGTGATAAGGGCCGAGTTCGCGTTTACATTGTCCTCCACAATGTCATACCAGTCATAGAGGACCATGCTTGATACGGAGAGCATTATGTCGAGTGTGCGGAGGGATACATCGCAGTCTATCATAAGGACTTCGAAGCCCTGTGCGCACAGGAGTTTCGCATAGGTGGTCGAGAGCGTGGATTTGCCTACTCCGCCTTTTCCGGAGGTAAACAACACTTTTTTTGCAACAAAATCAGCCATGTCTTCCTCCTAACCCAGGAATGTGTTGTACTGCTGAAGCGACTGGAGCGGCTTCTCAGAGAAGTAGTACTGATAAATATCAGCCGCGATTGTCGCTGTCATGGCACCCGTGTTCGCCGTCTCAACCACGAGGGCGATGGCGATTTCAGGGTCGTCATAAGGCGCATAGGTGATGAGGAAACCGTTGTTTCCTTCAACAATTACGCCGTCATATTTTTTCTTTACTTCCGATGTACCGGTCTTTGCCGCGGGTCTTATGGGAAGTCCCGCAAAGGCGTCACGGCAGAAGCCCTCGTTTGCAACCTTGTACATACCTTCCTGTACAAGTTTCAGGTTGGACCTCTTTATGCCGAGTTCCTGTCCCACAACGGCTTCCTTCTTGAGAACCGTTCCGGTGTAGTCATAGTTGAGCACGGCCTTTACAAAGTGCGGAACATAGCGTGTGCCGCCGTTTGCGATTGTCGCGCAGTAATTGCACATCTGGAGCAGCGTGAACTGGTGATCGGACTGACCGATGGCGGCCTGTACGGTATCACCGGGGTGCCATGTGCCGCCCTGGGATTCACGGTATTCCTTACCGGCAAGTATTCCCTGCGCCTCGCTTATCTCGACGCCGGTCTTTGAACCGAGGCCGAAGGCGTTCGCCCACTTGTCTATCTTATCGATACCGAGCAGACGGCCCGTCTCGAAGAAGAAGCAGTTACAGGATTTATCTATGGCTCCTGTTACGTTGTTCTCGCCATGAGCCGCACGTCCGGCACAGCCGAACTCTACGTCTGAGAAGTAGCGGTAGTAACCGTCGCAGTCCCAGGTGAACTCCTCGTCGATTACACCTTCCTCAAGACCTGCGACAGCGACGCAGGGCTTGAAGGTTGAACCGGGCTCGTAGGTACTCATTGTCGCCCTGTTCCAGAGCGGTGAGCCTATCTTGTCGTCCACCCAGTCCTTATAGTTCTCTTTCCAGAGATTGTTGTCATATGAAGGATATGTCGCGCAGGCCAGGATCTCGCCGTTGTGGACATTCATGACGACAACCGCGGCGGCAGCCGCGCCGTCAGGAAGGTCAGTGACGACATTAAGGGATTTTACACGGTCCTCAAGGGCCTTCTGCGCGACCCGCTGAAGGTTCGTGTCAATCGTGAGGACAACGGAACTGCCCTGCTCAGGAGGGATTAGGTAGTCCTCGTTGACATTGCCTTCGGAATCTATTGTCACCTGCATCAGGCCTCGCTTGCCGCGAAGATAGGACTCCATGGCGGACTCTATGCCGCCGCTTCCTATCTCGTCGTTCATCGTATACGAGTTTCTTCTGATAGCCTGGATTTCCTCTTCTGTTGCGCCGTCCTCTTCAGCTTCGGCGACAAGTGCGTCCGTCTCCGTCTTCGCGGCATTGTACTGCTCGGCGGAAATCTTGGCGACACGGCCGACAATATGCGGCGCGACAGTGCCGTCCGTGAATTCGCGGTAAGGCACTATAAGGTTCTCAACGCCGCGGTAGAACGCCCTGTTCTCCATGACAACCGCGACGAGTTCCATGGGTACATCCTCGGCAAAGGTGTACGGCGTTGAGTTTGAAAAGTTGAGGTGCTTCATCTCCGCACAGACGGCCGCTATGTCGCGCGCCTCCTTCGGAGAATAGTCCTCAAGCTCATAACGCTTGATGAGAGCTGTCATACAGTTGTCCGCCGTGGCGTAACTGTTGAGATTTAACATCTCAGGTGACTTGAGCCACTCAATATACTCCGCAATGTCCTCGTCCTCATCATCCTGAATAAAGGAATATGTGCCGTCGGCATTGAGGACGATCGGAAGATTGTCTATGTGTTCCTGTCCGTATTTGTCACAGAGATTCATGAGCGAGAGTATGAGCTCATCACGCTCTTTAAGGTCTGTGGGGAAATACGAATAATTGAAAATGAGTGAGTTACCCTGCTTGTTCGTGACGAGCGGAGATCCGTTTCTGTCCAGGATCTCACCCCTTGCCGCGTCGACCGGAACGATGTAGGTGCTCACGGTATTGTTGCGGTACTGATCACGCTTGATAATCTGGACCTTAAGTAAGGTTGCTATGAAAAAAAGACAGATGGCCGCAAGTATTCCCGCGAGAATAACTCGTCTTCTCGTTGAGAAGAATTGCTGAGAATACATAACGACACCTGCCTTACCTTAGTTTCAGCGGTTACTCCTTGATCTTCCGAATATAGATAAGCGGAGCGAAGACCGCCGTGTAAATGGCGGAGGGAAGATAGAAGGTAAACAGTGTTACGAATCCTCCTGTGGCACCGCTGCATACGACAAAGATAAACCAGTGCAGCAGCATATAGATGATGATTGCCGCAAACGAGAGAAGCAATGCCGTAGAGATATTGTTTCTCATGAGATAACTTATGAGGACACTGGATATTGTCGCAAAGAGCATGAGAATCATGGCGTTATAGCCGTCTCCCGACGCAACCGTCACATCCCAGAAAACTCCGGCGAGTGTTCCGAAGAGTGCGGCGACCACCGCCTTTTCAAACATGCCGAGACATACCGCGAGGGGTATCAGGATGAGCGCATGCGCGCCGAGGATGCCGGGAAGAAGATGCGGCGTGTTCTGCAAAAGAGCGAATACGATGAGGAGCGCCGCAAACAGCGCGCGTCTCTCATAGAGCGCCTTCTTTTCTGAAGATATCTGTTGCTTCATCATGGAGTGGCCACGCCCTGTCCTTCGAAGCTCGTGATAATCAGGACATCTTCGATATCTTTTATGTCAAGGGTCGGTTCCACTATGAGATAGGACGAGATTGTATGGTCGTCGTCCTTGACCTCTTTGACCGTACCTATGACGAGGTCTTTCGGATATACGCCTCCGACACCGGTTGAGCAGACGAGACCTCCGGCAGTGACCGAGGTCGTACGTGAGAGACCGGAGACCTTGATAAGGCCGGATTCGGAAAGAATCGTCGTGTTGGAGACATAGCCCGTCTCGCGCGTCCTGACTTCATACGCGCTGACGGAGACCTTGGGGTCGAGAACGGTCGAGACCACGCAGTAGGTCGGTGAGACCTTGGAGACTACGCCGACAAGCTGGCCCTCGCCGCAGATGACGGGATCGTTTACTTCAACACCGTCTTTCGAACCCTTGCTCAAAGTGAAGCTTGTGTAGACATCAGCTGCATCGCGGCCTATTACGGAGGCATATACAAACTCAAAGTCCGCATTTTTCTCCTTTACGCCGAGAGCGTTCTGATAAAGCTCGTTCTGCTGTTTTATCTGTTCATAGTCGGCGAGCTCGCGCTGATAGCCGACTATCTGTTTTTTCAGTTCCTTGATTTCATCCTGGTAGGAATTCTTGGAGCGCAGGCCGCCGGTAAGCTTTGAAAAAGTCTTGCCGATGCCGGATGAGGCGCTCGAAAGCGGCTCCGTCACCGTACCCAGAAGGGATGACAGAGGAGAACTTCCTTTTCTGCTCGCCGCCGCAAATATGAGAAGTACGAAGAGGAGAGCAAAAACGGCAACTGCTATTTTGAACCATTTAGTTTTTACAAATCTGTTCAAAATTTCACCGCCCGATAAATACCAAAAGGGGCTTCTTTCAGGAAAGCCCCCTTATAATCAGTCATAGTTACTCGTGCTTGAAGCTCCGAGCAGGTCGTTTTCAAGACATGCTCCCGTGCCGTTTACGACACAGTCAAGCGGGTTGTCCGCGACGCGGACAGGCATTCCCGTCTCTACGGAAATGAGTTTGTCAAGACCGCGGAGTAAGGCTCCGCCACCGGTCAGCATAATACCCTGTTCCATAATATCCGCAGCAAGCTCAGGAGGAGTCTTTTCAAGGCTTGCGCGAACACAGTCAAGAACCATGTTTATGCTGTCGGCCAGGGCCTCGCGCACTTCCTCGGAAGTAATTTCAACATTCTTCGGAAGACCATCAACAAGGTTTCGGCCTTTGACATCTATTGCACCTTCACCCTCATAGGGATAAGCGGAACCGATTTTGACCTTTATGTCCTCGGCCGTGCGCTCACCTATGAGCAGGTTGTATTTCTTTTTTACGTAAGCGATTATGGCGTCGTCAAAACTGTCACCCGCCACACGTGCTGAGTTTGAAGTTACTATGTCTCCGAGGGAGATTACGGCAACCTCCGTCGTACCGCCGCCGATATCAACTACCATTGAACCTGTTGCCTCCGATACCGGAAGGCCGGCGCCGATTGCGGCAGCCATAGGCTCCTCTATGAGTGATACCTGTCTTGCGCCGGCCGAACGCGCGGCATCGTGCACCGCCCTGCGCTCAACCTCAGTGACGCCCGAAGGAATACATATCATGACGCGCGCCTTCGTCAGAGGTGACGAACTCATGGCGCGACGGATAAACTCCTTGAGCATGTCCGCGCAAATATCAAAATCGGCAATGACGCCGTCCTTCAAAGGACGGACAGCCGTGATAGAACCGGGTGTACGGCCTATCATCTCCTTGGCCTCCGAGCCTACCGCAACAACCTTGTTGGGAGTGGCACGGACATCAACCGCAACAACCGAGGGCTCGCGGATAACGATGCCCTTACCCTTCACAAATACAAGGGTGTTGGCGGTGCCGAGATCAATTCCTATGTCCTGTGTAAACATATTCAGACTCCTTTACGTGGAAGCACACCGGCCTCTTTCAGATATCGCATGACCGGTGCTATCGGAAGGCCGACAACGTTGAAGTAGTCACCTTCGATTTTTTTGACGAGATAACAGCCGAGACCCTGAACACCGTAGGCCCCCGCTTTGTCGAGCGGTTCGCCCGTGGCGATGTAGTCATCAATCTCCTCGTCAGTCAGCTCAAAGAAAGTGACGGAAGTCTCCTCAACAAAGGATACCGTCTCCTTTTCGCTGATAATTGCCGTGGCGGTCATCACCCTGTGGGTGTTGCCGGAGAGTTTTTTCAGCATCTCCTTTGCCTCGGCGGGATCTTTCGGCTTTAAAAGCACCTCGCCGTCGCAGACAACTATGGTGTCTGCGGCAAGCACGACTGTGTCGTGCGTGTCGGCAAGCGCCCCGAAACAGGCCTGCGCCTTACCGCGCGCGATCTCTTCGACTCCCCGCTTCGGGTCGTCGAGAGAGACGCTGCTCTCATCAAACTGCGCAGGCAAAATGCTGAAATCATAGCCGATACCGGCGAGCAGTTCGCTCCGCCTCGGCGACTTTGAAGCCAATACAAGTTTCATAAAGCCTCTTTTGAAACTCAAGGGCATCGACGGCGTCGATGCCCGAATTTTTATACTTATTTCCGAAATTATTCGAATTCGATTTCGAACTCGAGTTTCTCTCCGCAGTTCGGGCACTCAACGCTGCCCTCTTCGAGGATACCCTCATCCACGCAGATTACTTCGTGGCAGGACGGGCACTCCACCTCATAGAACTCATCCTCCTCTTCCGGCTCCGGTTCAGGAGCGGGAGCGGGTGCGGCAGCAGGTGCGGGAGCGGGTGCAGGTGCGGAATGGTCGTGCGTATGATGTTCATCTTCACATCCGCAGTCACACTCTTCATCATCGCAGTCGCATACGCCGAAGAGAAGTTCCTCAACCTGTCCGAGATCGTGATCAACCTCATCAAGCTGAGCGGCAACAAGGTCGAGAGACTCTTCAAGGTCATCATGGCTCTCGGCAAGTTCCTTGAGCACTTCCATAATGGCATTGAACATCTTTGTCTCAGGCTTGTCTGCGTTTAAGTTGAGTCCTTCCGCAAGACCTTTGAGATAAGCAACTTTTTCTACAGTTTTCATTCCGAGTTACCTCCGAACAGGACCTTATGCGCGGCCCATGTATTCTCCGGTTCTGGTGTCGATCTGAATCATTTCTCCCTCATCGATGAAGAGGGGAACCTTAACCTCTGCGCCTGTCTCAAGCGTAGCGGGTTTTGTTGCGTTTGTAGCCGTGTCGCCCTTGAAGCCCGGATCGGTCTGTGTGACCTTGAGCTCAACAAAGTTGGGCGGCTCAACACCGAATACCTTGCCTTTGTAAGAAAGAACACGACAGATCATGTTCTCCTTGACGAACTTGAAGTTGTCGGAAAGTTCCGTGGAATTGATGGGAACGAGCTCATATGTCTCCTGATCCATGAAGTAATAGAGATCACCATCATTGTAGGAGTATTCCATATCTTTTCTCTCGACGAAAGCCGTAGGGAACTTTGCCGTCGGGTTATAGCTCTTTTCAACTACAGCACCGGTAATGACGTTCTTTGTCTTCGTACGTACGAAAGCAGCGCCCTTACCCGGTTTTACATGCTGGAATTCAACGACCTGGAGGACCTGGCCGTCTTCTTCAAAAGTTACACCGTTTCTAAAATCACCGGCTGAAATCATAACTTTACCTCCGTTATATATATAATACGCGTTAGATTATATATTAATTATTATTAAATAGCAAGTTTTTTTCTTTACAGAACGATCAGTTTCTTCGGCAGAGTGGCGAAGTTATGGGCTCCGTCATCGGTTATGAGAAGCATATCCTCTATGCGCACTCCGAACTCACCGGGGAGATATATGCCCGGCTCAACAGTCACTACATTGCCCGGCTGAAGAAGGATGTTTTTCTTCGCGCGCGGGGAGAGATTCGGCAGTTCGTGGATTTCGACACCCACTCCGTGGCCCGTGCCGTGACCGAAGAATTCGCCGTATCCGGCCGCCTTTATTATGTCACGGCAGACCTTGTCGCCGTCGAAAGCCCGAAGCCCCGGTTTTAAGGCCGCGACACCCGCCTTCTGCGCGCGCAGCACAGTGTCGTAGACATTGGCCATTTTCGGAGTCGGGGCACCCACACAGACCGTGCGCGTCGTATCAGAATGATAGCCCGCATAAAGAGCGCCGAAATCGATGGTCACGAAGTCTCCTTTTTTAACCTTCGTGTCCCCCGGCACGCCGTGCGGCTTTGACGAGTTTTTGCCCGTAACTACGATGGTTTCAAAGGATACGGCAGTCGCTCCGGCCTTGCGCATTTCATAGTCTAAAGCCGCAGCGATTTCGCGCTCTTTGACACCCGGTTTAATCATCGGAAGAATGGTTTTAAAGGCCTTCTCGGCTATGCGCTGAGCCTTCTGAAGTTTGGCCTTTTCCTCCCCTGATTTCACCTTGCGGAATTCATTTATCGCCGTGTCAAGTTTGTCATTTAAAACGAGTTTCAGTTTACCTTCGGCAAGGATTTTTTCATAGAGTTTCGCATCCGAGACAGAGAGGCGTGAGGTCTCAATCCATACCGTCTTTCCGCCCAGTTCCTTAATTGCGGAAACGAGCTGCTCCGCAAACTCCCTGCCGGATTTCATAAGCATGACCCTGCAGTCCTTCGCCTCTTTCTGCGCCGCCTCAATATACCTTGAGTCGGTTATGAAAACTGCCCCCTTGTTTGTGACTATGAGGTAGCCGTCAGAGGACTCAAACTCCGTAAAATAGAGCCTGTTCACCTCCGAAATTATAAGGGCCGCGGTGCCGTCCTTCAGGGTCTTTCCCAGTGCTTCAATATTCATGACGCATCATCTCCGATTCTGTCGAAATACCAAAATAAAAGTTTCTCCGAGAGCCGTTTCATAAGCCAGATCAGCTTCTGTCCCTCATCCGGCCCCGCGGGCTTGCAGTAGATTGTCTGAAAACCCGTAAGATTCGCACCCCAGATGTCGGTGAAAATCTGGTCGCCGATCATGACAAACTTTTTAGGCGCGGTTTTAAACTTCAACACCGCGCGGATATAGCCTATCGGTAACGGTTTGCAGCTCATGGCCAGCACGGGTATGCCGTAGACCTTTGCAAGCGTGCCCGCCCTTTTGCCCGGACCGTTTGAAAGCAGGACCATTTTGAATCCGGCGGCCTTCATGCCGTTTATCCACTCAATCGCCCCGGGAAGAGGCGTGGTTGTGCGGTCATATGAAGTGGTGTTGTCCGCATCGAGAGCAATTGCGCTGACACCCATTTCACGCAGGCTCTCCGCGGTTATCTCCGTCACGGAGTCCGCCTTTTTGGTCGGCCGGAAGCATTTTACTACAGGATTTTTCATGCCTGGATACCTTATACTTTCTATATAAAACTTGAAATCATATATTATTGTAGCACAAGACGGGAAAAAGTGGTATCATTATAAACATCGAAAAAACGGGAAGGTCTGACACCGCATGGAAACAAAAAGAATAGTCATCAAAGTCGGAACATCAACACTTACGCATGATACGGGCAAGCTCAACCTGCGCCGTATGGACCGCCTTGCGCGAGTCCTTGCCGATCTGCGCGGAGCGGGTTACGAAATCGTCCTGGTGTCCTCCGGCGCGATAGCCGCCGGTGTGGATAAGCTCGGCCTGAGCAGCCGTCCCGAGGAGCTCCGCATGAAACAGGCGGCAGCAGCCGTCGGACAGTGCGAAATCATGCATATCTACGACAAACTTTTCTCGGAATACAACTGCACCACCGGCCAGATTCTCCTGACCGAAGGCGATGTCAGCGACCCCCGCCGCACTGAGCACCTGAAATCAACCGTTTCAACCCTGCTTTCCATGGGCGTTGTCCCCATTGTAAACGAAAATGACTCCGTCGCGTCTGACGAGATTGAGACAGGCTATGAAAAAGTGCTCGGTGATAACGACACCCTTTCCGCCGTAGTGGCAGTGCTTATTGAAGCTGATCTTCTTATCCTTCTCACGGATATCGACGGTCTTTATGATGACGACCCGAGACAGAATCCGGAGGCAAAGCTCGTACACCGCGTGGAAGTCCTGACCGACGACCTGCGAAAGGCAGCGGGAGGAGCCGGTTCCTGGCGCGGAACCGGGGGCATGGCGACAAAGCTCAACGCAGCTGAAATTTCAACAAAGGCCAACTGCGAAATGGTTATAGCAAACGGAAACCGCGTAGAGGTTATTTACGACATCCTTGAAGGCAAGGAGACAGGAACGAGATTCTGCATAAAGGAGAGCTGAAAATGACCGCATTGATGCAACAGGGCGCGGCAGCAAAAAAAGCATCCGTACTGACGGCTCTTGCCAAAACGGATCTTAAGAACAAAGCCCTGCACGCTGTCGCAGAAAGCATAGAAAAAAGAGCGGACGAGTGGCTCGCCGCGAATGCCGCGGACATAAAGGCCGCAGAGGAATCCGGCATGAGCACCTCCATGCTCGACCGCCTCAGACTCACTCCGGAACGCATTTCCGACGTTGCGGACGGCGTCAGACATGTCGCCGCCCTCCCGGATCCCATAGGCGATGTGCTCCGCACCGAAGTCCGTCCGAACGGTCTTCAGATAAAGCGCGTGCGCGTTCCGCTTGGAGTCATAGGCATCATCTACGAAGCACGTCCCAATGTCACGGTCGATGCAGCTGCTCTCTGCCTCAAGGCCGGAAGCGCATGTATTCTGCGCGGAGGAAAAGAGGCCATAAACTCCAACAGATGTGTGGTTGAAATTATGAGAGAGGCCATATCATCCGTCGGACTGCCGGAGGACGCTGTCTCCCTTGTACAGGACACTTCAAGGGAATCCGCATCCGAACTCATGGCCATGACGGAATATGTTGATGTGCTTATTCCGCGCGGCGGCGCCTCACTTATCCGCGCCGTTGCGGCAAACTCAAAAGTACCGGTAATACGTACCGGCGAGGGCGTATGCCACATATATATCGATAAAGACGCGGACCTCAGAATGGGCGCGGAAATACTCTATAACGCAAAGTGTTCACGCCCCTCCGTCTGCAACGCAGCGGAATGCGTACTGGTCCACGAAGATGTAATAAATGATTTCTTTAAAGAGGCCCTGCCTCTTCTCGATCAGAAAAATGTCAGGCTTCGCGCCGACGAGAAGGCACTCGCCGTGCTCGGAGACCGTGCCGTGCCCGCCACAGACGAGGACTGGGACACGGAATACGGCGACTTTATCCTCGCGGTAAAGACGGTATCCTGCCCCGACGAAGCCTGTGACTTCATCTCAAAACACGGCACCGGCCATTCGGAGGCCATCGTCACCG
>CAMYWC010000006.1:0-11012 GCA_947302545.1 uncultured Clostridia bacterium
CAAGGCCTGCGGCCTTGTAATACCCGAGCTCAAGGGCAAACTCACGGGTATGTCATTCCGTGTACCGGTAAACGATGTATCCATCGTCGACCTCACTGTCCTCCTTGACACTCCGACCACATACGAGGAGATCTGCAAGGTCATGAAAGAGGCTTCCGAAGGCGAGTTCAAGGGCATCATCGACTACCTCGACGAGGAGGTTGTCTCCTCCGACCTTCGCGGTCACAAGGAGACCTGTATCTTCGACGCGAAAGAAGGTATCATGCTCAACGACCACTTCGTCAAACTCCTCGCCTGGTACGACAACGAGTGGGGTTATTCCAGCAAGGTTGTAGACCTCGTCAAGTACATCCACGACCACTCATAAACAAAAAAGAAAGCCGTGCAGAAGCACGGCTTTTTCTTTTTATACCTTCACGTATCTTGTCACGAATTCAAAGCTTTCATCGAAGCACCGCCTGCCCTTTTTCACTATCGTTGCAAGCGGCCAGGCGTGGTTTCCGATAATGCCGTCTCCGAGGAAACTGCCGTGCGGAATATTGTATTTTTCAAGTTCCTCAATGAGGTCAAAAGCCTCGTACCTCAGCCAGTCGCGGCTGCAGTATATGACAAATGTCGGAGGGTATTTTTCCGATACCTTCGGGCTCGCGAGTCTGCCTTCATCTGTCTTCAGAAACTCTTTTATCTCCTCCATTGTCATGCCGAAAAAGGAAGTCATGAACATCTTCATGTCGGGGAATTTTGACTGGTTCTTATCAGGGTTTATCAGGCTCTCGACATTGAAGCATCCGCAGTTTGAGACCATGGCATCGACATGGAACTCATCTTTGTGTCTGAAGGTCAGTCCGAGCCTGTCGGCAAGTGACGGGTCAGCGGCGATTGACGCGCAGAACATGATGTAATATCCGCCGGCCGATTCACCCGCGAGGACGATTCTGCTCAAGTCAACATTCCACTCATCCGCGTGGTCATATATGAAGTCAATAGCATCGCATATTTCCTGCAGCTGACCCGGATAAACGAGATCAGGCGCGTAGGTATAAGCAATTGAAGCGGTGAAGAAACCCTTCTCCGCCCAGTTGGCGATGTAGGTGTCGCGCATGTTTGTTATGCCGGAGACCCATCCGCCGCCGTGGATATAGATATAGAGCGGCTTCTTCTCATCCTTCAGATCTTTGCGGCTGCAAAGATTCAAAAACTGCTGTCTGCCGCTCCCGTACTTCACGCGCGGCGTATATTCGCAGCTCTCCGGCGTCTTCCTGTGCAAAATCGCATAGGCCAGAGTCTCGGTGAAATTGTACCAGACGGTACCGAGTTTACCGCGAATGTAAATCGACTTTTTCATACAATCCCTCCCTTCACAATAATAGACACTCATCCATATTTTGTAAAGGAACTACAAAGATTAAGTTTCCTGTGATAAAATAGCATTGTCAGTTTTTTACGGAATACCCAAAAGGAGGGGAACGGATTGTCAGAGAAGAATAAGGACAAGAAGATAATAATTGCCGGTGCGGGCCACGGCGCCATGATGTGCGGCGCGCAGCTCGCAAAGAACGGCTACGATGTAACCGTCTACGAAAGGCGCAAACGCAAGGACATGGGCTATGCCTGGTTCGACTGCGTAAACGAGGATATTTTTCACATGGTCGGCGCTCCCCATCCCGAAGAGGTCGGAATCGAATGGGCATGGAGAAACGACATAACATTCTACGGTCCCAACACCGATGACGAGCATAAGATTGTCCAGCGCCTCAAACACCCCGAGGAGCAGGAAATTATAATCGACCGCTTCAAACTCTATGACCTCATGATTAACTATGCCGAAAAATGCGGCGTCAAGTTCAAATACGGTGTCACAATCGAAGGCCCTCTCATGGACGGCAGACGCGTAGTCGGCATAAAGACAAACAAAGGCAAAATAAAGGGCGATTTAGTCATCGACGGCTGCGGATGCAACTCCGTTGTCCGCAACAACCTTCCGAAAAAGCTCGGCATTCAGGCGAATCCGCCCAGAGGAGACATCATCTACCTCTACCGCGCATACTATGACTGCCCCGTTGACCCGGACAGCGTTGAGGACCCGTACAAATGCATCTTCCTCCCCAGTGAAGGCGACTTCAACTTCTGCTGGACCGACGTAGTAAAAGACTTTGACGGCTTCGATGTATTCACTGACGTACTCATCGCCGACATAGACCCGATGACTCCGGAAGAGGCCGAAAAGCGCGCAGAGGACTACAGAAAGAGAATCCCCGAGCTCGGCAGAAAGAAACTCAAGGGCGGCCAGGTGACTCCCCTCACCATCCGTGAGCCCATCTCATTTATGATTGCCGACGGCTACGCCGCAATAGGTGACTCCGCCCACATGTCAATGGCAGTAAACGGCTCGGGCCTTTCAACGGGTTTTGAAATTTCGACCTTCCTTGCCGAAACAATAATGAACGACAAAAAAGGTGAATTCTCCGCAAAGACACTCTGGCCCTATGCCTACAAGTTCTGGAAAAAGAAAGGCATCGGCCTCGCGCCCATCGCCTTCGTCAAACTTCTCATATTCAAACTTACACATGAACAGCTCGACTATGCTTTTGACTCAGGCATCCTGACCTGGCGCGAGATGTCCATAACGGACGACCAGCACAGTATCTTCCAGTTCCTGCATTTCGACAAGAACCTGCCGAAACGCGGTCTTGCCATAGCAAAGGACAGAGCCCTTCTGAAGACTGCGCTCGGAGCCGTTGCTGACGCGCTCGGTGTCTTCGCGCTCGGTGCCCTGCTTCCGAAGAAGTACCACAGGCGCTATATGAGAAGATGGGCGAAGTGCTACGACTGGCTCTTCCAGCACCGTCTACCGAAATAAAAAGAAACTCCGCAGAGCTTACTCTGCGGAGCTTTTTTCTTTTATCTTTCTTATGTCCTCTTCAAGGAGCGGTCTGTTATTTATGTTCCTGAGTATTGCTGCCGGGTGGAAGGTTGCGGTGAAGAGCCTGCCGTCTATTTCAAAGAACTCGCCGTGCTGCTTTGTGACCTTGAAGTCCTTGCCCAGGAAATGTGAGGCGGAGACGCGGCCAAGGCACACCACAATCTTCGGATCTACGAGCTTTATCTGCTCCTCAAGGAAGTGTATGCAGGCCTCCTTCTCGTCCTTTTTCGGGTCCCTGTTCTCGGGTGGTCTGCACTTTACCATGTTGGCGATATAGATGTTTTTCTCCCTTGAGAGACCGTACTTCTCAAGGCATTCATCCAGCAGTTTTCCCGACCTGCCGACAAACGGCAGACCCTCTCTGTCCTCGTTTTCACCGGGTCCTTCGCCGATTAAAAATATGTCGGCATTCGGATTTCCGTAACCGAAAACGAGGTTATTCCGAGTTTTGCAAAGGTCACAACCTTTACACTCTTCGCATTTTTGCTTCAGATTTTCCAGAGTCATGGTTTTTTTCACCTTCCGAGACTATATTATAATTCATTTAACAAACCTTGACAATTGTGGTATTATATATGTCGAGTTTATGGTAAAAATATTCTTTAAAAGGAGATTTTTGCTATGCGTAAGAAGCAATTCAACGCTGAGTCAAAACGACTCATGGACATGATGGTCAACTCCATCTACACAAACAAGGAGATCTTTCTCCGTGAAATAATCTCAAACGCGAGCGACGCCATAGACAAGCTCGCATTTTTGTCCCTCACGGACGACAAAGTGGGCCTCTCCCGCTCCGATTTTCAGATTACACTGAACGTTGACAAAGAGAACCGTATTCTCACGGTCTCCGACAACGGCATCGGCATGAATGCGGATGAGCTCGAAAACAATCTCGGCGTCATTGCCCATTCGGGCAGCCGCGCTTTCTCGCAGGAGAACGCCGATGCCGACCTCTCCGACACGGAGATCATCGGCCAGTTCGGCGTAGGCTTCTACTCCGCCTTCATGGTATCCGACAAAATCACCGTCATCACAAGGAAGTACGGTGAGGACCAGGGCTACCGCTGGGAGTCCTCAGGCGTTGACGGATACACGATTGAGCCCTGTGACCGCGACACGGTCGGCACGGACATCATCATGCACATAAAGGAAGACGGCGAGGAACCGAACGAGCACTCAAAGTACCTTCAGGAGTACACCCTGAGGAGCCTCATAAAGAAGTACTCTGACTACATCCGCTTCCCGATTAAGATGCTCGTTAAGAAAGAGGACACCGAGGAGTATGAGACCTTAAACTCCATGGTACCCATCTGGCACAAGAAGAAATCGGAAGTCACTCAGGAAGAGTATGACAACTACTACAAGGAGCACTGGATGGACATAACGGCTCCGGTCTGCACCATCCCAATCTCAACGGACGGTACCGTCTCCTACGAGGCGCTGATATATGTACCCGCAGAAGCACAGACCATGTACTACACAGAGGAGTTCAAGAAGGGCCTTCAGCTCTACAGCTCCGGTGTCATGATCATGGACAAGTGCGAGGACCTGGTCCCCGATGCCTTCAACTTCATAAAAGGTGTCGTCGAGTCACCCGACCTCTCACTCAATATCTCCCGTGAGATGCTCCAGCAGAGCAGACAGCTCTCCGCCATCCGCGGCCATATTGAGAAAAAGGTCAAGGCCGAGCTCAAAAAGCTCATGGAGACAAACCGCGAGGCCTATGAGAACTTCTATAAGTACTATGGCCGCCACTTCAAGGCAAACCTCCTTGAGACATACGGCATGAGCCGCGACCTCGTCTCCGACCTCCTCCTCTTCTACTCCTCAACCGAGCGCAAACTCGTCACCCTTGAGGAATATGTAAACAGGATGAGTGACGACCAGAAATACATCTACTACGCAACCGGCGAGTCCGTATCCGCAGTTGATGACCTGCCTCAGGCCGAGATAGTCAAGGATCACAATATGGAACTCCTCTATCTCGTGGATCCGGGCGATGAATTCCTCCCCGGTGCCCTCGGCACATTCATGGACAAGCAGTTTAAGTCCATCAACGATGACGACCTGGGCTTCGAGGACGAGAAGAAAGAGACGGACGAATCCGTCTACAAGGACGCATTCAAATTCATCAAGGATACTCTCGGCGACAAGGTCGATGAGATCAAGGCCTCCACAAGACTCAAGAGCCACCCTGTCTTCATAAGCAGCGGCGACGGCATAACCTTCGAAATGGAGAGATACTTCAACGCCGTACAGCCCGGTGTGACAGGCGCCAAGGCCAAGCGAATCCTTGAGATAAATACAGACCACGATGCCTTCAAAGCCCTCGACGCGGCCAGAAAGGACGATCCTGAGAGAGCAAAGAAGATAGCCACCGTACTCTACAACCAGTCCCTGCTCATCGCCGGACTGCCCATAGAGAACCCGACCGAATACACAGACCTTCTGGTCTCGCTGTTCTGATAAAATGCAAAGGAGAAAAAACATGCAGATCTTACTTGAAACATCCGCCCGCCACCTCCATGTCACACGCGAGGTACTCGACATCCTCTTTGGCGAGGGTTACGAACTCACACATAAAAAGGATCTCTCCCAGCCCGGCCAGTTTGCCTGCGAGGAGAGAGTTAAAGTCGTAGGCCCCAAGGGCGAATTCCCGACCGTCTCAATCCTCGGTCCCATCCGTCCCGCAACACAGGTTGAACTCTCAGCAGCCGATGCGCGCAAAATCGGCATCGCCGCTCCCGTACGCGAGTCCGG
The DNA here is from genome assembly GCA_947302545.1 of uncultured Clostridia bacterium. Classification (GTDB taxonomy): domain Bacteria; phylum Bacillota; class Clostridia; order Oscillospirales; family Acutalibacteraceae; genus UBA1227. The sequence goes on from CAMYWC010000006.1 coordinate 5,684, forward strand.
CGACATAAAGGGCTCAGGTGCCTGCAAGCTCGTAGGTCCCTGCGGTGAGGTTGACATCGACGAGGGCGTAATCATTGCAAAACGCCATATCCACGCCACTCCCGCCGATGCCGAAGCCCTCGGCGTAAAGGACACCGAAATTGTCAAAGTCAGAGTTGATTCCGACGGACGCTCCCTCATCTTCGACGATGTAGTTGTCCGCGTAAGCGAAAAATTCGCTCTCGCCATGCACATCGACACGGACGAGGCTGCGGCGCCGTCCCCGGCATGATGGTCGAGATAGTGAAATAAGACAAAAGAGAAGGCTCTGTAAAGTTTAAACACTTTACAGAGCCTTCTTTTTTTTCTCAATTCAGTTCCGAGAGAACTGTTTTGCCTTCGGCCAGTGAGCGCTGAACGTCGATGATACGTTGGTTCTTGGAACCTCTGAAGCGGAGGTTCAGGGTCAGCTGCTCTTCAATGAAACGGCCGTCAATGAGGAGGCTGAGCTCGCGAAGAAGGTCCATCCAGCCGTTTTCCTCATTTGCTCCCTCTTTGAGTTCCTCAAAGGTCCAGCCGGAAAAGGCCATGACATCAAGGCCCTCCTTCCTGATCTCCTTTGCAAGAACAGCGAGAGCTTTGGCCTGGGTAAAAGGTTCTCCGCCGGAGAGTGTCACTCCGGTGATGAGTTTGTTCTCTTTTACCGCTTTCATGATATTTTCGACGGTCGTGTCGTAGCCGCCTTCGGTGAAGGACCAGGTCTGCGGGTTCTGGCATCCCTTGCAGTGATGCGGGCAGCCCTGGACAAATACAACGAAGCGCCAGCCGGGACCGTCGACGATAGATTCGCGAATAACACCGGCCAGGTGAAGTTTTGTCTCACCCGGCCGGTCGTTAATTAATAAGTTATCGGACATTAAACCTCTTCAAACTCACCGTTGCCGGTGCCGATTGAGTGCTTAACTCTGTCGTTAACCTCAGCATACTTTGCATCGTTGAAACGATCAAGTGTACCTACGAGATAACCGGTGATTCTGCGGATTCTTTCGAACTTTACGCCTTCACCAACCATTTTTGATTCCATCATTTCAGGTTCTTCCTTTCTTTGTTCTATAGTCAGGTTATATTTCTACTATGTCAACGGGATGCGCAACCTTGTCGGCTTCCTCGAGAGGGTTCTCGTCGCAGGAGCATACGGAGGTTGAGTAGCCCTTTATTTTCATGAGTACTTCCTCTGAAATGGCCTCACCGTCATGACGGCCGCAGCGGGGACATACATCACCTATGATACCAGTATAACCGCAAACCGGGTCACGGTCAACCGGGTGGTTGATGGATGCATAGCCCATGTTGTTGTCCTTCATGCAGCGGATGACAGACTCAAACGCATCGAGGTTGTCGAGCGGGTTGCCGTCCATTTCAATGTAGGAGATATGGCCTGCATTTGTGAGATTATGATAAGGTCCCTCAATCTTAATCTTCTCAAATGCGGAAATCGGGAAGTAAACCGGTACGTGGAAGGAGTTTGTGTAGTAAGCTCTGTCCGTTACGCCCGGGATAACACCGTAACGCTCACGGTCCATGCGTACGAAACGGCCTGAAAGTCCCTCTGCAGGAGTTGCGATGAGTGTGTAATTCATGCCCTCTTCCTGGGATTTCTGATCGCAGCGTGAACGCATGTGGCCGACTATCTCAAGACCTAAGTTTCTTGCCTCCTGGGTCTCACCGTGGTGAGAACCAATGAGTGCCTTGAGTGCCTCGGCGAGACCGATGAAGCCGACCGTAAGTGTTCCGTGTTTAAGAACTTCCATAACCTCATCGTCCGGCTTCAGCTTATCGGAGTCGAGCCAGAGGCCCTGTCCCATAAGGAAGGGATAGTTGTAGACTCTTCTGCGTCCCTGGATAAGGAAACGGTCGTAGAGCTGGTCGAATACGAGGTCGATCTTTCTGTCGAGTTCCTCGAAGAAGATGTCCGTGTTTCCGTGAGCCTTAATGGCTATTCTCGGAAGGTTTATGGAAGTGAATGAGAGGTTGCCGCGTCCGCAGGTTACCTGACGGGTCGGATCATAGACATTGGCTTTAACACGTGTACGGCAGCCCATGTAGGCAACCTTTGAGTTATAGTCATTTACGTCATAACCCGGTGCGTTGAATGTAGCATCAGCGAAGCAGAAGTTCGGGAAGAGCCTCTTCGCGGAAACCTTCATCGCAAGTTTAAAGAGGTCGTAGTTCGGGTCTGCCGGATTGTAGTTTACACCTTCCTTTACACGGAAGATGGAAACCGGGAAGATGGCAGTCTCGCCGTTGCCGAGACCTGCGTCCGTGGCAAGAAGGAAGTTCTTGCAGACAAGACGTGCTTCAGGTGACGGGTCGTCGCCGAGAGTGATTGAGGAGAACGGAACCTGAGCGCCTGCACGTGAGTGCATGGTGTTGAGGTTGTGGACAAAGGCCTCCATCGCCTGGTAGGTCTGCTTGTCCGTCTCCTTTACGGCCTTCTTTACAGCAAAGCTCTGAGCCTTTCTTACATTGGCTTCAGGGAGCTTGTACTTGTTTATTAAGAGATCTGCCTCTTTTGCCTGATAGTCGTTATCATTGGCGAAAACAGGGGTCAGACCGTATGTGCCCTCCACCTCAAGGCAGAGGTTCTTTGAAGCTTCGAACGCGTCCTCAAATCCGCAGAGGAGCTCAAGGCCCTTGGAGAGGTTTGAGACGTAGAATCTTCTGTAAGTCTTCTTTACGCCGGGGGCAAGGAAAGTATCGAAAGCGGGAATACTCTGTCCGCCGTGCTGGTCGTTCTGGTTGGACTGGATGGCAATCGCCGCAAGAGCCGCATATGAAGAGATATCATTGGGCTCGCGAAGGAAGCCGTGTCCTGTTGAGAAACCGCCCTTGAAGAGCTTGTTTATGTCTATCTGGCAACAAGTTGTGGTAAGTGTGAGGAAGTCGAGATCGTGGATATGGATGTCGCCTTCGGCATGAGCCTTTGAGTGCTCCGGCTTGAGAACATAGAGTTCGTTGAACTGCTTTGCACCCTCAGAACCGTACTTGAGCATTGTGCCCATTGAGGTGTCGCCGTCAATATTTGCATTTTCACGCTTTATGTCGTTTTCCTTTGCGTCCTTGAATGTGAGGCCCTCATAAATCTTCATGAGGCGTGTGTTCATCTCACGTACTCTTGAACGCTCCGAACGATAAAGGATGAATTTTTTGGCGGTTCTGGCATGGCCGCTCTCGATGAGGATCTTCTCGACTGCGTCCTGAATCTCCTCTACGGTCGGTCTGGTGTTGCCGGTTGATTCAATGTAATCAACAACTTTCTGAGAGAGCGCAAGCGCCTCCTCATAGTCGTTTCCGCCTGTTGCCTTGGCGGCCTGGAAGATAGCATTTGCTATCTTGTCAATTGAGAACGGTACCGCTCTGCCGTCTCGTTTGATGATGGTTTCAATCATTTCTCTTCCTCCGTTTATGCTAAAACCACAATATATTGTGGTCGTGTGTCGTGTATTAAACATTATATAGCGCCTATATGCATATGTCAACGGAGCGGTTTGCATAAATTAAAAATATTTTTTTGGGCATTTTGCAAAAAGGGCTTTCTTTGTTGCTTTTCATATTTAAAATGGTATATAATAATAGACTGTATAAATGTCCACCGGAGGGTAATATATGAAAAAGCTCAGAATTAGTAACCTCTCTCCCACGCCGCTTCTGCTGATACTCGCAGTGGCAGTTTTGGTGACCGTACCCATTCGCGTCTTCCAGCTGACCAACTGTGTTGATCCCGCAACCGGCTTCTGGGCTGCGAAGGATTTCACTGTACCTTTGCTTTACATAATCTGCGCGGTAATATGTGCCGTTGCCTTCTTCCTCTCCGCCTTCAGCGGAATCATGACAAGGCCGGCATTCAAGGAGGACAAGGATGTCCTGCTCGGCATAGGTGCCATCATCTTCGCCGGCACGCTCATCGTTGACCTGGCGCTGCGCGTTTCAAAACTCATAACCCTCGTATCGACATTTACCGCCCAGGGCGCAAAGGATATCTTCCGTTTCCTGACGACAACCGGTTCACTCGCAATGGCATTTGAGGTGCTGTTCGGCATCCTCGCCGCCATCTATCTCGTGCTCGTAAGTATCTCCGCACTGAAAGGAGAGGACTCCTACAGCGCACACAGAATACTCGCGCTCAACCCGGTTCTCTGGGCAATGTTCCGACTCATCTGTCACTTTGTGGCACCCGTCAACTTCAAGAATGTCTCACAGCTCTTCCTTGAGATAATCATGCTCTGCTTCACCATGGTTTTCTTCCTCTCCTTTGCCCGCATAGCCTCGGACATAAACGGAGAAAAGAGCATGTGGATTCTCTGGTTCACAGGTGTTATGACGGCCCTCATGGCGTTTATATGCGCCCTCGCTCCCCTCGTTCTCGTCATTACGGGAAAGGGTGAGATGATCCCCGACGCATATCCCGTACGTTACTGTGATTTCGGTCTCGCACTCTTCACAAGCGCATTCCTCTTCACGGTCACACCTCTGACTAATGAGGTCGACAGATAATGATAAGTAAGCTTCAGACTTTGGTGGACGCGGGACGCGTACCGCATGCGCTCGTCATAGACGGCGGGACTTTTGAGTCACGCCTTCTCTGCGCAAAGGAACTTGCGGCCGCGCTCCTCAAAGAGGACAAAAAGGTTATGGCCGACATCCATCCGGATGTCATAACCGTTTTGCCGGAAGAAAAGAAAAAGACGCTCTCGGTAGAGGTCATCCGCAAAATGCGCGAGGACGCCTACATCATACCGAATGAAAATGAGCGCAAGGTCTATATTATCGGCAGGGCCGAGCTCATGCTCGACTACGCGCAGAACGCCCTCCTCAAGATTCTTGAGGAACCGCCGAAATATGCGACATTTATCCTTCTCTGTGACACGCACTCGGCCCTGCTCGAAACCGTGCTCTCCCGCGTCGCCGTGTTCACGCTTGACGAAGAAGAAACCGACGGCTCCGATGAGACCTATGACGAATCCTTAAAGCTTGCGAAAGACCTGGCGGCAAAGACCGCCGCGAAGGACGGATTCGCCCTCCTCTCTGCCGTCTCCGCCTTTGACAAAAACTTTGACCTTCTGAATACCGCACTGAGCTGCCTCTCGGCAATCATCCGCGATGCCCTCGTAATCAGCGCGGGCGGTGAAGAGCTCATCAGCGGGGCTCCGGATGAAGCCCGCGCCCTCTCCGCCGCATTCCGGCCGGACGAACTGCTCGAAAAACAGAAAGGCCTCAAGGAAATTGTCAAAGCAATAAACATATACGGCAACAAGAATCTCACTCTGACGAGACTTGTTTCGAAATTATC
>CAMYWC010000007.1:0-9831 GCA_947302545.1 uncultured Clostridia bacterium
ATAGCCCTTGGCAGTCTCGGGATCGTCCTCGAGCTTCTTCTTCGCGAGAGTGGCGAAACCGAGCACCGCGTTCATGGGTGTGCGGATATCATGCGACATGTTGAAGAGGAAGGCGGTCTTCGCCTCATTTGCGTCCTCGGTGTGTGAGAGAGCTTCTTCAAGCATCAGTTTATTGCGCATTTCCCTGCGTGTGGTCTCGTCTACATTTTTAATGCCGACAACGCAGAGATAGTTATCCTTGAACCTGTCGTCAGCAACGATTTTCACCTGGTAGTATTCAAGTCCGTTGGGGGTAATAAGCCTGATATCCACTATCACTTCACCGCGTTTTGTAAGTTCACGCACCAGGTTGTAAGTCGACAGTTTGGTATAGAACTCGTTTCTGTCCTCCTCATAGACATAGGTCTCGGCAAAGCGCATTATTCCTTCCGCAAATGTTGCGGATTCACCATTATATGCCTTATCGATAGCCTCGACAAAAGGTCCCCTTCTGAAGGACGTATAGGCACCGTTTGAAAGGTCAACGAGAGTTATTATCTCATAGTTCTCCGTGAGCGCTCTCGCCACGGCGTTCTGATTCTGGTTCATCTGCTCGCGTATGACTACGGATACAAATACTATACCTATGGTACAGCCGAGTGTGATGAGCGGAAGACCCGATACAAACTGCTGAACAGTGAAGGAAATTACCGGCGAGAGCGTAAATACCGCAATTGCATAGCAGACATTACGCCTGTACGGCACCTTTTCGATAAGCGCCACTCTTAAGGCTTTGACTGAAATCATGATAAGATAAAGGAAGCCGATTGATACCTGTGCAAGATAAAGTTCAGCGGGGTGATAATTCATCTTATCGGCAGTGAATACCGCGCGGTCCGTAAAGAAGGACGCAAGCGGCATGAGTATGAGAATAATTATGGGTATTGTAAGTGTCAGCTGTACCCAGCGTTTTTTAAGAGATGAAGGCTCCATTACCTGGAACGCGAAATATGCCCATGCATATTGCATAAGGGCCAGACATATGAAATAACCGGCTTTAACCGCAATCTTGACCCAGATGGGTACAAGAGGATTGTGTTCGACAATTGCGGAAGCAAAGTCAAACGCACATATGCCCATCTGGAAGAGCATCAGATTCAATGTCCGCTGGTACCTTACTCCGTAGTTCCCGGACCAGCTTAAAATGAGCGTGACCAGGATAATGCTGAAGCATATGGCATCAACAAGGGCATAAATTGTTACGACACTTGTGTAAGCAACTGCAGTCAAAATACAGCCTCCTGTAAACTTTACTTATCCTTATTATCATAACATAAGCACTTAAGTCTTTAAATAATAAAGGCTCCCAAAATTGGGAGCCTTCGTTTGTTCATTTTGCAGTTACTTCTTCGGGAAGGTGAGCTCTAAATCGATTCTGTAAGGGCTCTCTCCCGTGTCATCAAGGAACAGCGCATAGGTGCCGTCATGGAAATAATCCAGATTCGACAGTCTGTATGTCGCGTCATAGGTACCGTTTGCGGGTACGGTCCACAGCACTGCGGAGAAAGTTCTCTTGTCTCCTTCGCCGGCTGTGTCCTTCAGCGTGCCGTCAGGGAGGACTTCCATAAGGGCAAACTTCGGGCTTATCTGCCTGTCCGCAGCCGTTTTGTTTGTAATACGAACGGTAATCCAGGGCTCAGCCATCGTGAAATCGTACTCGATAACCTCAAATGAAAACTCAGATTCATCCGCATTCGCATAGGTTATCTTTACGTCCTCCGGTACGGAGGTTGAGATTCGGCTGCCCGAGTATTCTCCGGCACCGTTGTCCCTGTCAAAGCTCTTTTTGGAGCCGTTTGTACCATCCGCGGCCTGCTCTGCAACGGATTCTGCAGAATCGGTTCCGGCCTTCGCGTTTCCGGCCTTGTTAAAGAGGTTGTTCAGTACCGGGAAGGCGACTGCCATGATGAGTACGAAGCAGGCAGCCAGGGCTACCCAGCGCTTTCTTCCCGGGTGTACAGTCACCGTATTGCCTTTTGCAGTAAAGTTTTCAGCCTCTTCAATGTATTTTTCTTCAATATCAGTCATTGCAGAGAAAAGATTCTCCGCTCTTCTCCTATTCATATGGCGATTTCCTCCTTTTCCAGGAAATCCTTAAGCGAGGCGCGGAGACGGAAAAGAGTCGTAGCGACATTGTTCTCCGTGAGCGAAAGCTCAGAGGCAATGTCCGCTACGGAGGCGCCGTACCAATAGCGCTTTACGAATATGACGCGCTTCGTCGCATCCAGCGACTCGAGGAAATCGTTTAAAACGCGCGTCACTTCGCTGCCGTCAAGCGCCTTGTCCGGCGTCATCTCGTCGACGCCTCCGGCAAGTGCCGGCAGGGCCTCCTCAAGCTCCGACAGGAGCTTGTCGCAGCCCTGTCCGCCACGCCTCTCGGCGTGCTGCTTTCTGTACATGTCGATAGATATATTTCTGGTGATTTTAGCAAGGAACACCTTAAGCTTAAGCGGTATCTGAGGCGGTATGACATTCCATGTGCGCACATAGGTGTCAGACTCAGCCTCCTCCGCATCCTCGTGATTTCCGAGGATGTTGTAAGCTATGGTCAGAAGATAACTTCCGTATGCTCTTTTCGTTTCGGCGATGGCCTGTTCATTTCTGTCCAGATACATCTGCACTATCTGTCTGTCCAGCATTTTTCTTTTCCTTCTTGGTCTTTCTCTTTGCCTTCAGTTTCTTAATTATAACACAAATTGCAAAGAGAATGACACCCAATATCAGAAGATAAGGGATGTGGATGATAACCCAGGAGAAAAAGTTCGCAATACCTATGCCTACATTGTAGAAGGACTCTTTAAGACCCGCTCCGATTTTTGACCAGAAGCCCTCACCGGATACGATCTCGTGTTTAACCTCATTTATGTCAATGCTGACGGTTGAATATTCAAGCTCGTTGTCATAGGTGTTCATGAGGCTCTGATAGTACTCAATCTGTGAGCGCACGTTCGTCAGCCTGTCCTGGATTTCGAGAATTTCGGAGAGGCCGTTTGCCTGAGAGAGGAGTTCGAGCAATGTATCCTGCTCCGTACGAAGGGCCTTGAGATGACTCTCTGTGTCTATGTACGATGCAGTGATGTCCTCAGATGTGATCGACTTCGATGTAACAGTCGCCACACCGTCCATCTTTCCGAGGAACTCATCGAGCTTTTCCGTGGGAATCCTTACGGTCATCGAGGTGTATGAATAGTCGTCATACTTTGTCTCGTGGGAGGATTCAATATAACCGCCGAGTTCCGCGGTCGCCTTCTCTATGGCTTTAAGTGTACCTGAGTATTTCTCCGTTGAGAGATCGAGGGAGGCGTTTCTGATTATTTTGCGGTTGCCTGTGTAGGTGAGTTTGGGCGAATCGGCCTGTTCCGGTGCGCCGGAGAACGCCTTCGACTCCGCTTTCATGCCTGCGGTTTCATTAAGTGTGCCGTCCGCAGTATAGGTACTCATGGCACCGTAGTCTTTTGCCTGCTTACTGCCGCAGGCACCGAAGGTAAGAAGGATTACGAATGCGACAAGTATTGCCGCAGTTTTGCTCCAAAGTGTTTTTTTCATTGAAAAAACCGCCTTTCCTTGTATGGTTACACAAGAAAAGACGGATTGTATTTCAATATATTACATAACAATTTCAAGGAGTCTTTCGGTTGCCCTGCCGTCGGGCTCGTCAAAATTGAACTTCCGAAACTCAGGAAGTTTCGGTGACGGAGCTTTCCTCGCGTCCTTTATGGCGAAGATCAGTTCATCCTCTGTCTTTGCCACAGGTCCCGGGACGTAGGACTCGTAATCAAAATAAAAGTCGCGCGCGCCCTTGTAATAATCAAGATCGTAGGCGTAGAAGACTATGGGTTTCTTCATAAGCGCGAAGTCCATGCAGATTGACGAGTAGTCCGTTATCAGCATATCTGAGACGGCACAGAGTTCATTCACGAAAGGATAGTCGGTCACGTCAAAGGCATTCTTCACCTGAGCGCTCTCGTGCACCTGTGGATGAAGCCTGACAAGAATCTCGATGTCCTTCGGTTTGTCCGGGCCGAGGTTTGCATTTACGGCTCGCTTTATACGCTCCGCATTGAAGTGCTTTAAGATATCCTCATCATTTGCGGTGTCCTCCCTGAAGGTCGGCGCGTAGAGGACAATGTATTTGTCCTCCAGTTCGGGGAAGAGTTCAAGGAGGGTATCCCTCGCGGTTTTCCTGTTCTCCTCCGAGAAATAGAAGTCACCGTTCGGAGCGCCGACAGGATAAACCTTGTCGGGAGATACGCCGAAAGCTCCGGCGTAAATCTCCTTTACGCCGACGGACGAGCAGGCCACGTGTGTGAGCCGCCCGGCCTGCGCCGCTTCGCGGCGCCTCACATTCGGCTCTACCTCAATATCAAAGCCGAACTTCTTGAAAGCGCCCATGCCGTGCCAGAGCTGAACAATCCTTGTTTCCCTGTTCGGCTTTGCGTAGGCGAGTGCCATGAAATTATCGTTCAGGAAAATGTATTTGGCCCGGCCGAGACGAAAGGCGTCAATGGTGACAAAGCGCAGGGCCGAGAGCGGAGCCGAAAGGCTCGTACGCTCGATTTTTATTATCTCATACGACCCGAGCCTTGCCTCGACCTCTCCGAGGCCGTCGGCAAAATGGGCATTGTGCATCGACACAAGACCCACCCTGTCGCTCTTCACCTTAAGTCTCGCTCCGAGATTGAAAAAGAGCGCATAGATATGGAAGATTAAGTCTTTCATAATATGCACTCCTTTCTTTACTTATTCCAATGCATTACGGTCTTGCCCAGGTGAAGGGTCGAGTCCGCATCAAAAGCCTTGTGGATGTCGGGTATGGTCCTGACATCAAAAGTCTCGCCGATCAAGGTCTCAAAGTAGTGAACCGACTGTTCATGGTCCTCAAGGAACTGAACCGTCTTTTCAAAGTCATCTCTTCCGGACCTTGAGGAACCGAAGAGACGAAGGCCTTTCTCAAGCACCATCCTGGTGTTTATCGGCACATTGTTCTCAGACACACCGCCCAGGGCTATCGTGCCCTCGGGATTTATGTGGTCTATCATCTGGTTGATGGCGGGTTCGCAGCCCGCTCCTCCGACGCACTCAAAACAGTGGTCGACCATGAAGTCCTCGGGTATATCGTCGACATGCATCGTCTCATCCGCGAAGGTGAAATATGCGAGCTTGTCGTAGTTGCGTCCGAAGACATTAATCTTCAGGTCCGGGTAGAGTTTGTCGAGCAGAACCGCGGTTATGAAACCGAGATTGCCATCGCCCCAGATACCCACGCTGTTTCGCCTCGAATGCGCGGTTTTGTCAAAGCGCGAGATGATGTGCATGGACACGGAGATGAGCTCCGTGAAAGCCGCGACGTCGGGATTGACGTCATCTGAGATCTTCACGAGCCTGTCCGGTGCCATGAGCACTACATCCTGCAGGAAGCCGTCAAAACCGCTTGAGCGGAACTTTGAGGAACGCAGGTAGTTCTCGGCGATGATATCGTCATCCTCGGTCGGTGTGTTCGGTATACAGATAACGCGGTCGCCGGATTTGAAGGTGCCCGTCGTGTCGAAGACGACCTCGGCCATACACTCGTGAATGAGAGCCATGGGAAGCTTCTTCGCCAGCACCTCTTTTGAGCGCGCGCCCTGGTAATAGCGCTGGTCGGCACGGCAGATTGACAGGTGCGAGGGGCGTACGAGCACGCCGCCTTCACTTAAGTCAATTTCGCCGTAGGTGACCTCTATCAGGCGCGGCGCCGTGAGCTGATAGATGGAATTAATCATTTGTCAGATCTCCTCCGAGCATTGTGGCCGCGACCTTGAGGTCAAACGGATAGGTTATCTTCATATTTGAAACTTCGCCTTCGACGAGATAGACTTTCTCGCCCTTCATGGCAAAGATCTTGCATGCGTCTGTCAGAATTTCCTTCTCCTCATCAGTCAGGCTCTCATAGAGTTCCTTGAGTTTCTTTGCGTTGAAGCTCTGCGGAGTCTGGCCCTGGAAGAGAGTGGCTCTGTTGGGAATCTGGGAGATGACCTCGCCGTCCTTTGACTCGACGATTGTGTCGGTTGCGGGAACAACAGTGTCGGTTGCGCCGTACTTCTTCGCAGCCTCAATATTCTCCTCGATTATCCTGTGTGTTACGAAAGGTCTTACGGCGTCATGTGTGACAATAATGGTGTCGTCATCGAGACCGTAGTTCTTCTCTATAAATCTGATGGCGTTCATCAGGGTCTCGTTTCTCGTTGAGCCGCCCTCTATGACGGTGATACGATCAGTCTTTCCGAGAGACTTCTTTATCATGTTCTCAGTATGGGCAACCCAGGCCTTCGGAGTGAGTACGATTACGTGTTCAAACTCCGGGCATACGAAAAACTTCTCTATGGTGTGGATGATAATAGGCTGCTTTCCTAGCATGAGATACTGCTTGGGTGTCTCGGAATTTCCCATGCGGGAGCCTATGCCACCGGCTAAAACTACTGCGAATGTCATCAGATTGTCCTCCATTTCAGGTCATATTTAAGCATTGACTGAATGTGTATTATTTTCAGTTTGGTGTTTCTCTTTGAGTCCCTTGCCCAGACGTGGTACACGATTGCGTCCGGGAAGAACAGAACCTTGCCGAGTTTTCCCATGGTCCGCGTTATGTCGCAGTCCTCGAAGTACATAAAGTACCTGTCATCGAAACCTCCGACCGAGCGGAACGCGTCACCGCGGAAGAACATGAAACAGCCCGTGGCATTTTTAATCTCAAAGGGCTGTGAGTAGTCCGCGTCGAGCATCGCGTACCGCGAAAGAAGCTTTCCGGGCTCATCACCGCGCAGGCGGCTCGCCATGAGGTACCAGATATGCGGCCTGCGCTTGCCCAGGATCTGGTCCCGGCCGTCCGGGAAACAGATTCTCGGGGAAAGCTGCACAACCTCGGGGTGCGCCTCGGCATAGTTTACCATCTTCGAGACTATGTCGTCCTCAATGACGACATCGGGATTGACCACACAGTGATAATCCGCCTTCCAGTCGTCGAAGACCTTCAGTATCTTGTTGTGCGCCCTGCCGAAGCCGATATTTTCATCAGACTCGTAAAGGAAGAAGCGAGGATTATCCGAGAATTTACTCTTCAGAAGCTCAACCGTGCCGTCAGTCGAACCGTTGTCAAAGACATAGAGACGGAAGTCGATATTGCTGTCTTTGACAGAGTCAAGCAACGTAGCTGCGGCCTTTTCAATATACTTCACATTGTTGTATGTAACTATGCTTGCGGATACTTTAATCATCGGATTACGTCCTTTATAATACTTACTCTCCACTTTATTTTCTGCATGAGCGATGTAGGGTTTCCGGTCAGGCTGTCCCCGCTTCTGCGGTACAGAAGGTAGGTAGTGTAAAGGAATTTTACTTTACCCTTTCGCTCCGCATTGAGTCCGATCCACTGGTCGTGCATGGGAAGATTGTCCGGAAACGGCAGAACAGCGTCCTTCAGCGCAGAACTGAATGCCATGCAGCAGCCCATGTAAGAGTTCTTTTTAATGTTTTTCAGGAAACCCGGCGCGCTGCCGTTGTGTTCAAAGAAGGATTCCTCAAGAACATTTAAATTTTCATCGGTTATTTTCGCATCGTGGAGTACGAGCAGTGCGCCGTCCTCAATCTCACTGACACAGGCGGCGACCTTGCCCGGCAGCCACACATCGTCCTGGTCGGAAAGGAAAATTATGTCGCCCGTCGTCTGCGAAATCGCATACTCGAAGTTTTTGATGACTCCCTTTCCCGGCCCCTCGACATAGCGGATGCGCGGGTCGCCGATGCGGTCGACGACCGCCTTCGTGCCTCCCGACGGGTTGTCATCGGACACGATGACCTCGTCGTCGGCGCGAAGCTGCGTCAGAATTGAGCGAAGCTGCTCCTCTATGTACTTTTCTCCGTTGTACGCCGCAAGGGCAACCGAGACTTTCAAAGCACTGCTCCTTAAACAAAAATACCAAAATATTATACTACATTACGCGATTATTTACAATTGTATGGTAAATGAGTATAATCTGTATCGTATCAAGTACACGGAGGAAAGAAAATGTCAAAAGTTTATGCCAACATTTTCGTCCACGGCTATTGCGGCTGGGGCGACAAAGACGGACTTTCAGGCCTTATGCCGTACTTCGGTGGCTTTCACAGACCCGGCATGGCGCAGTTCCTTTCACAAAACGGATATGAATCATATACCCCTTCGGTTGGCCCCTGGAATTCCGCGTGGGACCGCGCGTGCGAACTCTACGCGCAGATAGTCGGCGGCACCGTAGACTACGGCAAAGCCCACAGCGAGAAAAACGGGCACGCCCGATACGGCAGGACTTACGATGGCTATTTCAAAGACTGGGGCGAACCCGGCGTCCATGAGAAAATCAATCTCATAGGCCACTCCTTCGGAGGCCCCACAATAAGCCTGTTTGCGGATCTTTTAGATCGCGGATCGGAAGAGGAACGTGAGGCGACACCCGCAGATGAGCTCTCTCCGCTCTTTACCGGAGGCAATGCTCACCTCATAAACTCGATTACCACAATCTCCGGCACAAACAACGGCACAACGCTGGCCGATGCCGCGCGCGACCTGCACGTTGACAAGTTTGTCAACCGTCTCTTACTCAGTGCTGCGAACACTCTGCTTAAGAAGACCGGACTGACAAAATACTATGATCCCCGCCTTGATTTCTGGGGAGATGACATTCTCGAAAAATACCATGCCTGCAGGCTGGACAACTCACTTATTGCGCAGAGTACGGCCCTTACGGCAGAGTTTAATGAAACCATAGGTATTTCAGATGAGATTTACTACTTCGCTTATCCCGCATGCAAATCACACAGGATACTTAAAACGCCTTTCCACGCCATGGAACTTAAAGCCTTCCCTCTGGCACACCTCGGGCAGCTCATCATCGGCTGGTATGGCACCCCGACACTGAAAAAAACGCTCGGCGTCGACAAAAACTGGTATCAGTCAGACGGCGTGGTAAACACCCTCAGCACCATGGCACCGAGGAACAAGCCTCAGGAGACCTGGACGGAAAACACCAAAGCTGTTCCGGGAAAATGGTACAATATGCCGCTTGAGCACAAGGACCATTTCTCATGGATGGGCTTCTTTGAAAAACGCAGCGATTACGAAAAGTTTTTCCTGAATCTCTGTGATTTTCTCGCTAAACTTTAAAAAAATATTGACATTTGCACTTCACTGTGGTACTTTAAAGCAGTGAAGTGCACACTTTAAAGCGCTAAATTACCCAAAAAAGGACGATTTATTATGAAACTCATGTCTGCTATCCTGCTCATATGCTTCTTCTCGCTTATGATAGGTGTAGGTCTCTATACGAGGAAGCGTGCAACAGACGTAAACGGATTTGTACTCGGCAGCAGAAACGTAGGCCCCTGGCTTACCGCCTTCGCTTTCGGTACATCTTACTTCTCTGCCGTAATATTTGTAGGTTACGCAGGTCAGTTCGGTTGGCACTTCGGTCTCTCAAGCACCTGGGCAGGTCTCGGAAACGCCTTCATCGGTTCCCTCCTCGCCTGGAACATACTCGGAAGACGCACAAGGGTCATGACTCAGCACTACGACGCAAAGACCATGCCCGACTTCTTCGGCAAGAGATTTGACTCAAAAGCTCTGAAAATTGCCGCTGCAATTATAGTATTTATATTCCTTATTCCGTACACTGCATCTCTCTACAACGGCCTCTCAAGCCTCTTCGGACTCGTATTTGACATTCCCTACTGGGCAGTCATCCTCGTAATGGCAGTTCTCACCGGTGTATATGTCATCTTCGG
>CAMYWC010000008.1:0-9808 GCA_947302545.1 uncultured Clostridia bacterium
CATTGTCACCGCTGCTCAAAAAGATGCATACCGCAGGCTTTATTGAAAAGAAGCGCAGCGAAAAGGACGATCGTGTCGTGGTCATAACTCTCACGAAGGAAGGCAGAGAACTCCAAAAGAAGGCAAAGGATGTACCGAGGCAGGTGGTAAGCTGCGTTGACCTTCCGCCTGAAAAGGCACACCAGCTCTACGGACTTCTCAGAGAACTTCTCAATGTAACAAGATCCTAAGGAGGAATCAAAAATGAGTGTATACGATTTCACGGTAAAAGACAGACAGGGTAACGATGTAAGCCTTAAAGATTATGAAGGCAAAGTTTTACTCATAGTCAACACTGCCACAGGCTGCGGCTTCACACCGCACTACGAGCCGCTCGAGGCTATGTATAAAGAGTATAAGGACAAGGGCTTCGAGATTCTCGACTTCCCCTGCAACCAGTTCGCAAATCAGGCACCGGGCTCCGAGGAAGAGATTCACACCTTCTGCACAATGAAGTTCGGCACTGAGTTCCCTCAGTTTGCAAAGATCGATGTCAACGGTGAGACAGCAGATCCGCTCTTCGCATATCTTGCAACAGAGAAACCGTTTGCAAGCAAGGGCATCAAGAACATCGCTCTCTCAAAGTTCTCAAAGGTAAACAATAAGAAGTTCGGCGACAAGACATATATCAACTGGAACTTCACAAAGTTCCTCGTTGACAGACAGGGTAATGTAATTGCCCGCTTCGAGCCCACAGACGATATGAAAGACGTAAAGAAAGCAGTAGCTGCTGCGCTTTAAGAGGTGACAAAAATGGCTGTAACACTTAACAAAGACGAAGAAGTCGTAAAGATGATTAAGGAAGGCCTTGCGGCCAAGGGCGGTTACTGTCCCTGCAGACTTGAAAAGATACCCGAGAACAAGTGCATTTGCCAGGAGTTCCGCGATCAGATAGCGGATCCTGAGTTTGAAGGTTACTGCCACTGCAGGCTTTACTACAAGTCAAAAGACTGAGAAAAGGAGAAACAATATGGCTGAGCTTACAATCACAAAAGATAATTTCAAGCAGGAAGTTATTAATTCCGATATACCCGTACTTGTTGACTTTTGGGCAACATGGTGCAACCCCTGCAAGATGCTCTCTCCCGTTATCGAAGAAATTGCCAATGAGCTTGACGGCAAGGTGAAGGTCGGTAAGATCAACGTTGACGAGAATCCCGAACTTGCAGCTGAATTCGGCGTAACCGGCATTCCGTTCGTCATCGCTTTCAGAGACGGCGAGCCCAAGGCAACATCAATGGGCGTAGTCGCAAAAGAGGACATTCTTGCTCTTCTTGATAAATAAAATAACACCCCCCTTTTATAAAAAGGGCTGAAAGCTTTTGCTTTCAGCCTTTTTTGTGTTAAAATGTTTTTGTTTTTTAAGGAGAACTGTTATGAAATTTGTAATTCAGAGAGTCACTTCTGCCTCAGTTAAGGTGGAGGGCGAGACGATTGGCGCCATCGACAAGGGCTTTCTTGTCCTCATCGGTGTCACGGACACGGACACAAAGGAAATTGCCGACAAGATGATTCACAAGCTTGTCGGCCTGAGAATATTTGACGATGCAGAGGGTAAGACAAACCTGTCGCTTGATCAGGTCGGCGGCGCCCTTTTGCTCGTCTCGCAGTTTACACTTTACGCAAACTGCAAAAAAGGTTTCAGGCCGTCCTTTTTGGAGGCCGGCAACCCGCAGTTTGCCGAGGAGATGTACGAGTATATTATCTCCGAGTGTAAGAAATTCGTACCGGAAGTACAGTGCGGCAGTTTCGGTGCCGACATGAAGGTCTCGCTCTTAAACGACGGACCTTTCACAATAATTCTCGACAGCAGGGAACTTTAATATGAGAGAGATAAAAATTCACGGTGTCTACAGACACTTCAAGGGCAACTGCTATCTCGTCGAGGAACTGGCGAAGGATTCCGAGACGGAGGAGATTGTTGTCGTCTACAGAAAGCTCTACGGTGACGGCTCACTCTGGGTCAGACCGCTTTCAATGTTCTTAAGCGAAGTGGACCATGAAAAATATCCCGACGTAAAGCAAAAATACAGATTTGAACTTGTCTCTGAGTAATTTGCAACCGTCAGTTGACAAATTGCAAGGCGGACTTTATGGTCTGCAACCGGCATTTTCCGTAGAATTGTCATTGAAAGGAGGCGGTACCATGATACTCGCCGATAAAATAATCAATGAGAGAAAGAAACTGGGATGGTCCCAGGAGGAACTTGCAGAAAAACTGGATGTCTCCAGACAGTCGGTTTCAAAATGGGAGAGCGCACAGTCTATTCCCGATCTTACAAAAATACTTCAGCTTGCAGAGGTCTTCGGAGTCTCAACGGATTATCTTCTGAAAGATGAACTTGAGCCCACGGACAATGAAATAGTATATGAGACAGGTGAATCTTCGGAGAAGGTAACCGTTGTCTCAATGGAACAGGCAAACGAGTTTATGGAAGGTGAGAGGAAAAGAGCGCCGAAGATTGCGCTCGGTACAACCCTCTGTATATTAAGTCCGGTAACCCTTATTGTGCTTGCGGGTCTGCAGGATACGGGTCTGCTCCCGATCACGGAGGGCGCAGCAACAGGCATAGGCCTGGCTCTCCTCTTCGTACTCATTGCCGCTGCCGTGTTTATCTTCATCACTGCAGGCGGCAGAAAAGAAAAGTATAACTTTATCGAGACAGACAGCTTCGAGACCGCTTACGGCGTGTCCGGAATAGTCAAGGCAAAGAAAGAGGAGTTCCACGACAAAAAGACCAGGTACAACGCTATAGGTGTCGTAATGTGTATCCTTGCCGTACTTCCTCTGATAATCGGCGGAATCATGGAGGTTTCGGATTCAATCCTCATTTTGCTCGTCGGATTGATGCTTGTTCTCATTGCAGCGGCAGTCTATATGTTTATAAACATAAACATGATTGAGGACAGTTACAACATGCTTCTTCAGGAGTCCGACTATACGAAGGAGAACAAGATGGCAAACAGCAAGCTCGTTACTTTCAATGCGACTTACTGGAGTCTTGCGGTTGTAATATTCTTTTTAATCATGTACTTCAACAACCGCTTTGACGCGTGGCCCGTCTTCCTTGTGGCCGGTGTGATGTACAGTCCCGTGAGAATGATAGTCAGGAATTTCATAAAGTAAATTGACTGAAAAAGGCCGGAGTTTTCTCCGGCCTTTTTGTTATTTATTTATTTCTCGATTTCATTGATCATGCACATGAAGTTAACATAGTAGTTCTTGACGTCGGTGATTTTCGTAAGGCCGCCGATGATTGACATATGGTCGCCTTCGAAGGTGGGGAATATCTGGTAGGTTCCCTTTTCGATATTGTTACGGTCGAGGGCTTTCTGAGGGGCGTTGAACGGGGCCTTTGCGGAGATTGTGTTTACAAGGCCGTCGTTGGGAAGCCACTTCTCATCCACGACAAATCCGCCCGGAGTTGTGTATGTCAGGTTGCCCATGAGTCTGCCGGGCTTTCTGAACATGAAGTCGGTGATGCTGTTGTCAACTACCTGATAGCCTTTGCCGCTGTCCTTTGTTGAGCAGCAGGGGATTGAGAAATAGTAGACGTTTTCGAGTACTTCAATCTTTTCGTTCAAGGCAAGGGCATTGTCAATGAACATGTCGTTTGACGCCATATCCTCAGGTACGCGTGATTCTGTGTCGCCGCCGTTGACATCGGCCATCATATCGTTTAATTTGTCTTCAATTTTCTTTGAGAGGCCCGTGGGAGGCTCGGGGTCTTCAACCGTGCCGCTGTAGTAGACCGTTGTGCCGTTTGTGGGAGCGGCGAGTGTGGTTATGCTGTAAATCCAGTCGGCCTTTCCGCCCTTGAAGAAGTCGGAGACGTTGTCGCCCGAGGCGGCGATCTCCTCTTCGCTGCCGTTTGCCATTATCTCGGCGAAGAGGCGTATTGTGGCGCCGCCGAAGCTGTGGCCGACAAGGTTGATCTTGTCGGTGGCTGAGAAGGCGGGAATGAGGGCACGGCCCGTGAAGTCCTCGCCGTAGCGGTCATGACCCATGGCTTTCGAATGTGCCTCGCCGTAGTCTACCTTGGTACCGGTCAGCTGAGCATAGAGCTCACATGCACGGTCCCAGGCACTGTAGTGGGGAGCGACGGAGGCGGCATAGCAATGGAATTCCTGCTTGTTCAGATATTTCATCAAGTCGCCGTTCATCATACCCCAGTATGGCATAGACTTATACCTCTTGTCGTAGCTGCCCCAGCCCGAAAGGCCGTGGACAAAGACGTATGTATAGTTTGTGTTCCATTTGCTCTGGTCTATGGTCCTGTCCTTCTTGGGCGCACGCGCATAGATGAGAAGTGCTATTGTCAGGACGAGCACCAGGCAGATGATTTTGAGTACCAGTTTTTTCATAAGGACTACCTCCATGACTTGATTTTATCATATAGAAAAAAGGGCTACAATATGGTAAAATTAATTGTTATAATCGGAGGCTTTGTATGAGAGTACTTGTAATTGACGGAAACAGCATTGTAAACCGTGCATTCTACGGTATAAAGCTGCTCACCACAAAGGACGGCAGGTATACCAACGGAATCTACGGTTTTCTGAATATACTCGAAAAGGTTAAGAGTGAGGTTGAGCCGGAAGCGGTCGCCGTCGCTTTTGACCTGAAGGCGCCTACCTTCCGCCATAAGATGTATGACGGCTACAAGGCCAACAGAAAGGGCATGCCGGCGGAGCTTGCCGAGCAGATGCCCGTACTGAAGGAATTGCTGGCCGACCTCGGCTACAAGTGTGTGGAACTTGAGGGCTACGAGGCTGACGATATTCTCGGCACGCTCTCCGCGGCATGCGGTCCCGATGATGAGTGCTTTATCGCGACGGGCGACCGCGACAGTTTTCAGCTGGTAAAGGACAATGTCACGGTGCTTCTGCCTTCAACCAAGATGGGAAGGACCGTAGTTACGCGCTGTACGCCTGAGTATATTAAGGAGACTTACGGCGTCACACCGCGTCAGATGATAGATATAAAGGCAATCCAGGGCGACTCCTCAGACTGTATTCCCGGAGTAAAGGGAATAGGTGAGAAGGGAGCGCAGGACCTGATTTCCAGGTTCGGAAGCCTTGATGAGATATATGAAAAGCTTCCGGAGCTCGACATAAAACCCGGAGTCAGGCAGAAACTTGAGGCCGACAGGGACATGGCCTATTTAAGCCGGGAACTCGGTACAATCTGTCTTGATGTCCCGATAAGTACCGCGCTTTCGGATTATAAAATCAGCGAGGGCGACCACGACGCAGCCGCAAGGCTGCTGGCGTCCCTTGAGATGTTCAAGATGATAGATGCCCTCGGACTGAGGGACGCAGCTGCGTCGGTTGCGGCATCAAGCGAGCCTGAAAACCCCGAAATTGCGGAAACTGTAAAGGAAAACTACTTTACAGAAAGCGGAAATTTATACATTTTCAGCACTGATGAGACTGTATATGACGAGATTGCAGATGCCCTCAAAGACCGCAGCATAAAGAAATACGCGGCAGATTCCAAGTCGGTGTACGCCTATGGTTTAAAGCACGGTTTCACCGTCTCCGGCGTGGTTTTTGATACCGCTCTTGCGGCATACATCTTAAACCCCTCCGCAAACGATTATTCCGCGGAGAGACTTCTCGTTGAATACTCTGCCGGTTCATTTAAAGTTTTGTGTGACAAACTCGTCGCACAGATAGACAACAATAATCAGGCCGATCTTTTGGCTCTTGAGATTTCCCTGGCTGAGGTTTTAGCTTCAATGGAACATGTCGGTTTCCTGGTTGACAGGGAAGGACTGCTTGAATTCGGTGAGGTAATATCCGCCCGTGTGGATGAGATGACGAGAAAAATCTATGATGAGTGCGGATTTGAGTTTAACCTGAATTCACCGAAGCAGCTCGGCGAGGCCCTCTTCGAGAAGATGGGCATACCCGCAAAGAAGAAGACGAAGAGCGGCTATTCAACCGCTGCTGAGGTCCTGGAGGAACTTGCGGACGACTATCCGGTCGTCGCGGACATCCTCGAATACCGCATGGTTGCGAAGCTTAAATCCACTTACTGCGACGGACTTGTCGCCTGCATAGCGGAGGACGGACGCATTCACTCAACACTTAATCAGACTGAGACACGGACGGGCAGAATCTCCTCGACTGAGCCGAATCTGCAGAACATACCCGTACGTAAGCCCCTGGGCTCCGAACTTCGCAAGTTCTTTGTCGCCCGTCCGGGCTATAAACTCATAGATGCCGACTACAGCCAGATTGAACTTCGCGTCCTGGCCCATATGGCGGATGACGCGAATATGATTGCGGCTTTTGAGAGCGGTGAGGACATTCACCGCGTAACCGCTTCGCAGGTCTTTAAAGTGCCTCTTGATGAGGTCACGCCGATTATGCGAAGCAGGGCAAAGGCCGTAAACTTCGGAATAGTGTACGGTATAGGCGCATTTTCCCTGGCCAAGGATATCGGTGTCTCCCGTGTTGAGGCACAGCAGTATATTGACGGTTACCTGAGCAACTTCTCGGGCGTTGATAAGTATATGAAAGAAGTCATAGAGAAGGCGAAGGCAGACGGTTTTGTCAAAACCCTATATGAGCGCAGACGCTATCTGCCTGAGCTCACATCGTCAAACCATAACCTGAGAGCCTTCGGCGAGCGCGTCGCCCGCAACATGCCCATCCAGGGCACTGCGGCCGACATCATAAAGCTCGCCATGGTAAAGGTTTATAACCGCCTTCTGGCGGAGGGCCTCGACGCAAAACTCATCATGCAGGTGCACGATGAACTCCTCGTCGAGGCGCGTGAGGACATAGCCGATGAGGTATGCACAATAGTCAAAGAGGAGATGGAAAACGCCTGCTCGCTGAAGGTGAAACTCCTCGCAGACGCTCATATCGGCAACACCTGGTACGAGGCTAAGGGATGAAGATAGAAAGACTGAAACCCGTATATATGGATGCCGTGGTGTCACTTGAGGAGGAGTGTTTTGCGCACCCCTGGACAAGAGATGCCATAGAGGAGTATTACGGCAATCCGAATGCCTGGTTCTTTGTCGCTCTGGAAGATGACAAAGTCGTCGGGTATATAGGCACATATATGGTCATGGACGAGTGCTTCGTGACCAATCTTGCGGTGACCGAAAGTTACAGGCAGCGGGGCATAGGCAATGCCCTGGTGCTTGAGGCGACGCGAAACGCGAAGGCGAACGGAGCCTCTTTCATAACACTTGAGGTCCGCCTCTCAAACGGAGCGGCGATCTCCGTTTACAAAAAGAATGAATTCATAAGTGAGGGTGTGCGTCCGGGCTTTTACCGTGATCCGGATGAGGACGCGCTCATTATGACCAGGAGATTTTAATGAAAATTTTGGCGATTGAGAGCTCATGTGACGAGACTGCGACAGAGGTTGTCGAGGACGGAAGACATGTTCTGTCCTCTGTCATAGCGTCGCAGGTTGAGGAGCATGTGTTGTACGGCGGCGTCGTGCCTGAGATTGCGTCACGCAGACATACGGAGGCAATCTCACAGATTACGACGCAGGCCCTCTCTGAAGCGAACTGCACAATGGACGACATAGACGCCGTCGCCGTTACTGCGGCACCGGGTCTTATAGGTGCGCTTCTTGTCGGAGTAAACTTTGCAAAAGGTCTGTCGCTCAAATACGACAAACCTCTCGTACCCGTTCATCATCTTCGCTCACATATCGCTTCAAACTACATCACCTCGCCTGATCTGAAACCTCCGTTTCTTGCCCTCGTGGTCTCGGGCGGTCACACCCATCTGGTCGAGGTGAAATCATACACCGAATACAAGGTCATAGGATGTACCCGCGACGACGCTGCAGGCGAGTGCATGGACAAGTCCGCGAGAACACTCGGTCTTCCGTATCCGGGCGGAAAGAACCTGGATGCCGCCGCGAAGAACGGCAATCCCGATGCCTTTAAAATGCCGCATCCTCATGTTGAGGGAGCGCCTTATGACTTCAGTTTTTCGGGTCTTAAGACCTTTGTTATAAACACGGTTCACAATCGTGAACAAAAAGGTGAGAGCATATCCGTCGAGGATATGGGCGCCTCTGTAATAAAAGCCGTTGTAGACTGCCTTGTCGGCAACACGGAGAAGGCGGCAATTGATTTCGGCTATGACAAAATCGTCCTTGCCGGCGGCGTCTCCGCAAACTCCGTTTTACGGTCGAGGATGGCCGCCTGCTGCAGCGAACACGGCTGGCAGCTCTTCATGCCCACACCCGACCTCTGCGGCGACAACGCCGCCATGGTAGGTGCCCAGGGCTACTTCGAATTCATCGCCGGGAACACGGCGGGTCTTGATCTGAACGCGAAAGCGACAATGCCGATAAACGAGGTGTTTTAATGGAAAAGATACTTGTAACGGGCGGTGCAGGCTTCATAGGAAGCAACTTCATATACCACATGCTCGAGGCACATGACGATGTTGAAATAGTCTGCGTTGACTGTCTGTCATACGCGGGCAATCTCGTAACGCTTGAACCCCTGCTCGAAAACCCGCGCTTTAAGTTCGTGAAGGCGGACATAACCGACAGGGAGGCGATGTATGCCCTCTTCGAGTCGGAGAATTTCGACATAGTCGTAAACTTTGCCGCTGAGTCCCATGTGGACCGCTCAATCGATTCGCCTGAGGCGTTTCTCATGACAAATATCATAGGCACGGGTGTGCTGCTTGACGCTTTCAGAAAATACGGAGACGGAAAGAGATTCCATCAGGTCTCCACGGATGAGGTCTACGGCGACCTGCCTCTTGACCGGCCGGATCTCTTCTTCACCGAGGAGACACCCCTTCACACATCCTCGCCTTATTCGACATCCAAGGCTTCGGCAGACCTGCTCTGCCTCGCCTATTACAGGACATATAAAGTGCCCGTCACAATCTCCCGCTGTTCCAACAACTACGGCAGATTCCAGTATCCTGAAAAGCTCATCCCGCTTATGATTTCAAGGGCACTGAATGATGAAAATGTGCCTGTCTACGGCAAGGGTGAGAACGTGCGTGACTGGCTTTTCGTGCTTGATCACTGCAAGGCCATTGATCTCATCATTCACAAAGGAAAAGTCGGTGAGGTATACAACATCGGCGGCCACAATGAACGCGCCAATATCGATGTGGTGAAGACCGTGCTTGCAGCACTCGGAAAGCCCGAGAGCCTCATTGAGTTTGTCACGGACAGACCCGGACACGATCTGCGCTACGCGATAGATGCTTCAAAGCTTGAGCGCGAGCTCGGCTGGGTGCCGGAGACAAAGTTTGATGACGGAATTAAAGAGACCGTCAGATGGTATGTTGACAATCAGAAGTGGTGGAAAGACATAATAAGCGGAGACTATATCAGGCTCTCCGAAGAACTGCTCGGCAAAAAAGTTTAGTAAAAGGGAGAATACTTTCATGAAGAAAGGCAGTGTTTCCAAAATCGCCATCCTTCAGGGTGTAGGAACGCTTGTGCATGAAGCGGGCAAAAAAGCCGCATCCTCTCAGTTTGTTCACGACAAGGTTGTGGCGTTCGGTTCCTCTCGGGAAATTGCCGAAGATACTTACCGTGTATCCTCAGACCTTCTCTTTCAGTCATATCTCTTTGTCGGTACGAAGAAGGCTCTTCTCGTTGACACCGGCCTCGGTATCGGCAATCTCGCGGACAAGGTCAGGGAAATAACGGACAAGCCGCTTGAAGTTTACTGTACACATTCCCACTTCGGTGCGACAGGCGGAGCGGGACAGTTCTGCAATGTAAGAATCGGCAAAGACGATTTAAAATCCG
>CAMYWC010000009.1:0-9730 GCA_947302545.1 uncultured Clostridia bacterium
TTTACAACGAAAATGGTAATACCGACTATCATGGCTATGAAACATACAGCCATGAAAATCGCAACACCTATGATAACTCTTTCGGAGGTGTTGTCACCGTTTGCAGCACTCTGTGCCCTCTGGAACTGGTCGTTTAAATCGCCACGCATAAGCTTATCCTTTCGCGTTCAATGTATCAATTATCTCGCCTACATCGTCCAGATCATATGCGAAGATCTCAATGTGCATATAGTAATCACCGAGATCACGTGTGAAATCATATTGGTAAGCCAGTACATCTTCACCGCTTATACGGCATGCAAGCTGATTGTACTTCTCACCGTTTAACGTAATTGAAGAGTCCTCGGCATAATCAACCTTGTACCTCTTTGCAAACTCCATCGCGCTGTCCCTTATGGCGTCATTGACAGCCGTGAGGTCCTTGTACTCGGAGAAATAATCCTTGTTGTAGAACTTGATGTAAACCGTATTGCCCGTGAGTGAGTCCTCAGCATAGAAGTCGTAGACATAGAGTTTGTTGTTTGCAGTGCTCTTGTCCACTCCCTCATCGGAGTAAAGCTTCGCAATCTCCGTGTCGGTAAAGACGTGCCACGATGCAGGGAGCTGGAACGCGAGGTTCGCATATTCAGACTCGTATGCTCCTGTCTTCTTGTCGGTCTTGCCGGGCACGAAG
Source organism: uncultured Clostridia bacterium (assembly GCA_947302545.1). Classification (GTDB taxonomy): domain Bacteria; phylum Bacillota; class Clostridia; order Oscillospirales; family Acutalibacteraceae; genus UBA1227. The sequence continues at coordinate 674 of CAMYWC010000009.1, forward strand.
TTTTCAGTACCGTCGTAGGCGTCGGAAGGACCGTTGTTTGAGCGGTCAAACGGGCTGTCATTTATATCGTCGTTGTCATCAGTATCAAAGTGCTGTGAGAACCACTTGTCGATTGAGTCATCGTAGTCGTCATCGCCGAAATCAAACTCGTCAAAATCATCAAAATCGTAGTCATCAATATTGGAAATGACTTCATCAAAATCAACTGATTTGGAAACAACCCTGAACAGGGCAAAAATACCGCCGACAACAACGCCCACCAGCAGTGTCGCACAGAGGAAGACAATGAGAATAATCTTACCGGGCGACATTTTCTTCTTTTCGGTTTTGGGAGCGGCTGTTCCGGCAGCGGCAGTTGCCGCAGTATTTGAAGCAGCGGAAGCTCCTTTTATTTTTGCTCCGCAATTCTGGCAATACTGATCGCCTTCCTTTACGGGTTTTCCGCAATATTCACATTTCACGGCAATGTACCTCCAAATGCTTTTACAACAAAGTATTTTACCATAAAGGTAAAGCGGCAACAAGTATAACTTGTGCCGCTTAAAATAACCTTAAATCTGTGTTTTTCCCTCACCGAGAAGTTTCTCGATTGCAGCAAGTTTGATGCTTATAACGAGAAGCTCGGTCGCGTCTGAGAGTTCCTCAAGACTCGGGAAAGTCGGAGCAATTCTGATGTTGGAGTCCTCAGGATCGTGTCCGTAAGGGAATGTTGCGCCGACATTTGTGAGCTTCACACCGCCCTCCTTGCAGAGTTCGTATACGCGTGTCGCGCAGCCGGGCATAACATCAAGGCTTATGAAATAACCTCCGTTGGGAGAACTCCACTTTGCTATGCCAAGTCCGGAAAGTTCCGATTCAAGTGCACCCAGGACAACCTCGAAACGCGGACTTATAATGTCCGAGAGAATTGCCATGTGGTCCTTTATGCCCTTTAAGTCCCTGAAATAAAGAACATGACGGAACTGGTTGGCCTTATCATAGCCTATGGTCATTCTTGCGTAGTAATTCTTTATGCGGGCCAGGTTCTCCGCGTTGGCCGCAAGAGCGGCAATGCCCGAACCCGAGAAAGATATTTTGGATGTGCTGCAGAATTCAACGGCGCGGTTCGGATTGCCTGCCGCCTCACATTCGCCGAGCATCTCGAGGACCTTGTCCTCTCTTCCGAAGAGGTCATGTATACAATAGGCGTTATCCCAGATGATGCGGAAATCATCGGCAGTCTCCATTTTTGCGAGGCGTTTTACGGTCTCGTCTGAGTATGTGATGCCGGTGGGATTTGAATACTTAGGTACGCAGAACATGCCCTTTACGAGAGGGTCACATACGAGGGCCTCGACCTGATCCATATCGGGACCTGTCTCCGTCATCCTTACCGGAATCATCTTGATTCCGAGGTATTCGCAGATTGCGAAATGCCTGTCATATCCGGGTGACGGGCAGAGGAATTTTACGTCTCCTTGCATAATCCAGGGTTCCGAAGTTTCAGATGCGCCCTTTGCATAACAGAGCATAATGTAGTCAAACATGAGCGAAAGGCTGGAGTTTCCTCCGACGAAAACCTTCTCGGCCGGGACGCCGAGAATGTCGCCGAAAAGCTGCTTGCATTCCGGCAGGCCGTCAGGGCAGCCGTAGTTGAGAACATTTATGCCGTCCTCCGTCTTGTATGCCGTCTTGGAATTCATCACGTCAAGCATACCCAGGACTTCTTTTATCTGTCCTTCGGACGGCTTGCCGCGCGACATATCAAGCTTGAGTCCTCTTGCTTTGAAATTGTAGTACTCGTGCAGGCACTGCTCCTGTTCCGCCTTGAGCTCAGCCCTGCTCATCTCCGCATAATTCATATTGATTCTTACGCCTCTTTTAAGTATTTTTTAAGACCACAATACTATAATACATTTCAATACCACTTTGCAAGTTTATAATGCCATTTCTTGCAAAATTGTTGTTTTGCACATATTTTTATCGAAAGGAGCAATTATTTTCTCATTGTAATAAGCATATTAAAGTGGTATTATAATCAAGATAATTTTTAAATGGAGGTCCCTCTCTATGGCCAACGAAGCAAAATCCGCCGCTGAACTTGCGCGTGAAGAGCGCAAGGCCCGCATCGGAAAAGCCGGCGATGCCATGGCTGAGAAGCGCGAAAAGAAAGCCAATCAGTCAAAGAGGCAGAAACGTCTCAAATGGATTATTCCCGCAGTCGTTATCGTCATCGCCCTGGTTCTCGGACTCCTCTACTATTTCGGAGTTCCGCACAGAACACTGAGCGTTATAAAATTCGGTAACGGTGAGAAAGTCTCAATTGCGGAATACGAGTACTACTACAAAGCAGTCTACAACAACATCTCCAATTCATCTTATCAGTACGAGCAGTACTACGGTGCATACTATGGTGAAGGCGCCGGCAAGATGATGACCGGTTTTGATTACAAAAAGACTCCGAAGAATCAGGAGTTCACCCTCTCCGAGGCAGACACCGGAATCAAACTCGACAAAGAGATCTACGGTGAGAACCCGACATGGGCTGACTTCTTCAAGGAGTATTCAATAAAGCAGGCTCAGGAGATAACCGCGGTTTATAACGCAGCCGTCAAGGACGGTGCGAAACTCAGCGACGATCAGCAGAAGGAAATCAATGACAACATTGAACAGCTCCGCAAGACTGCTGCTGAGAGCAACTACTCCTTGAACGCATATCTCATGGCAAACTACGGACGCGGAATGAACGAGTCCCTCCTTCGCAAGATCATGCAGAAGCAGGCTCTCGCCTCCTCATACATCCAGAACAAGGCTGAGGAAATCCAGTCCGGTATAACCGACGACCAGATTCTCGATTACTACAACGAGCATCCGAACGAATACAACACGGTTGACCTCTATTTCTACACACTTGAGGCCGAGGCGGCAAAGAACACCGAGGCTCAGGAGGCAACCGATACCACAGAGGCTGTTGAGGCCACGAACTACACCGACGAAGAACTCGCCGAAATGACGAAGAAGAACGTCGAGGAGAAGAAAGCCGAGGCCGAGTCCTTCTATGAGAAGGCAACAATCGACAACTTCCTGAATCTCGTCTATGAGAGTGTTGAGGAAGACATGAAGGAATACTTCAATCCTTCATCCGATTCCTACAATGACTCCTACACCACAGCGGCCGGAGTAAACTACTCCACCATTGAAAAGAGTTTCAGCAAGGACGTTGCCGACTGGGCATATGACAGCTCACGTGCTGTCGGCGACAAGTTCATGACTTCCGTCAAGGCGGATGACGGCGGCACAACATTCATCATCGTTGTACTCAAGTCCCTCCCCTATAAGGATGACACACTCCAGCCCGTAAACGTACGTCACATTCTCCTCGCTCTCACAAAGGATGAGGAAGTAACGGACGACAAGGGCAACAAGACCACTGAGACAAAAACAATCCGTTCACCCGAAGAGGCTATGGAACAGGCTCAGACAATCCTTGACAAGTGGGTCAAGGACGGCGCCAAGGAAGATGACTTCATCAAACTCGCCGCCGAAAAATCCGAAGATCCGGGTTCAGCCGACAACGGCGGCCTCATCGAAGGCATCTACACGGATTCCTCATACGTAAAGCCTTTCCTTGAATGGGCTTACGCTGACGGACGCAAGGTCGGAGACTACGGTGTAGTCGCAACCGACTACGGCGCCCACATCATGTACATGTCCTCTATTTCCGATAAGACGAAATGGCAGGCAGACATACTCACGGCTATGTCAAACGACGCTTCAAACAAGTTCTACGAAGACATCGTAAATGACAAAGCTTACAGCGAAATCAAAGTGTCAAACGGCCTTATCAAAAAGGTTCAAAATAAAATTGAAGATTATGCGGCAAGAGTGGTTGAGACTTTTGAAAAACAGTCAGCACAACAGGCCGACTCTTCCGCAGACAATTCATAATGGAGGTTATTACAATGACATTCATCGAACAGTTTGAAGAATTCAAAAAGAAGATCAACGCGCTCAACACGAAGACTCTTCCCCAGGATCTCGCAATCCAGGTAAACATCGTTGACGATGACTGCGGCGGTGCTTTCTACATTGCCAATATCAGCGGCGACTTCGCAATTGAGCCCTATGACTACCGTGACTTCACAGCTATGCTCACGGCTTCCGCTGATGTTTACACAAACATCCTTGCCGGCAAGCTCGATGCTACAGACGCTTATTTCCGCGGCATTCTCCAGATAGAGGGTAACCTCGATCACGCTCTTGCTCTTGCAAGCCTCAAGAAGAAGCCCGCAAAGAAGGCTGCTGCAAAGAAGCCTGCAAAGAAAGCTGCAGCTAAGAAGCCCGCAGCAAAGAAGACTGCTGCCAAGAAGCCGGCTGCCAAGAAGGCCGCTCCGGCAAAGAAGGCTGCCCCGGCTAAGAAGGCTGCCCCTGCTAAGAAGGCTGCTCCTGCCAAGAAAGCAGCTCCTGCCAAGAAGGCTGCTCCCGCCAAGAAGGCAGCTCCTGCCAAGAAGGCTGCTCCTGCCAAGAAGGCAGAGGCTCCTAAGGCTGAGCCCAAGAAATAATTATGCTCGGAGGCAACTGCGCGTTGCCTCCCTTTTTTAAAAATCTGAAAACGAAAAAGGAGATCATAAATGGCTTATTATTTTGATGAACCATCAAGGACCTTCGGAGAATACCTGCTTGTCCCGGGTTATTCTTCGTCCGAGTGCATACCTGCATCCGTCAATCTCTCCACCCCTCTCGTAAAGTTCAGGAAGGGTGAAGAGCCTGCAATCAAGCTGAACATTCCCATGGTCAGCGCCATCATGCAGGCCGTCTCAAACGACACGCTTGCAATAGCTCTCGCAAAAGAGGGCGGCGTTTCCTTTATCTTCGGCTCACAGTCAATAGAGTCCGAGGCAGCCATGGTTGCACGCGTCAAGAATTACAAGAAGGGTTTCATCACCTCTTCAAGCAATATCACTCCCGACGCGACTCTCGCCGACATCATCGACCTCAAGGAGAGAACCGGCCACTCAACCGTCGCAGTAACTGATGACGGCACGGCAAACGGCAAACTTCTCGGTATTATCGGAAGCCGTGACTACCGCGTCTCCCGTATGGACCCGATGACACCGGTACGTGACTTTATGACTCCACGCGAAAGACTTGTAACAGCCCCCGACGGCACATCTCTCAAAGAGTGCAACGATATTATCTGGGACCACAAGCTCAACGCACTTCCGCTCGTCGACAAGGACGACCATCTTACATATCTCGTTTTCAGAAAAGACTATGAATCACACAAGGAGAACGTAAACGAACTCCTCGACAAGAATAAGTCATACATCGTAGGCGCGGGAATTAACACCCGCGACTTCAAAGAGCGTGTACCCGCACTCGTAAACGCAGGCGCAGACGTTCTCTGCATTGACTCCTCGGAAGGCTATTCCGAGTGGCAGAAGAACACAATAGCCTGGATTCGTGAAAAATACGGTGACTCCGTAAAGGTGGGCGCAGGCAACGTCGTAGACGCAGAGGGCTTTCAGTTCCTCGCCGACTGCGGAGCAGACTTCGTAAAAGTCGGCATAGGCGGCGGTTCCATATGTATTACCCGCGAGACTAAAGGTATAGGCCGCGGCCAGGCAACCGCCCTTATAGACGTCTGTGCGGCCCGTGACCGCTATTTTGAGGAGACCGGCATCTACGTGCCCGTCTGCTCCGACGGCGGCATCGTCTACGACCATCACATCACCCTGGCTCTGGCCATGGGGGCGGACTTCGTCATGCTGGGCCGCTATTTCGCCCGCTTCGACGAGAGTCCCACCAACAAGGTGAGCATCAACGGCCAGTATCTCAAGGAGTACTGGGGCGAAGGTTCAAACCGCGCCAGAAACTGGCAGCGCTATGACCTCGGCGGCGCAGGCAAGCTCTCCTTCGAGGAAGGCGTCGATTCCTACGTCCCCTACGCCGGTCCCTTAAAGGACGGTGTCTACACGACACTCGCAAAGGTGCGCTCAACAATGTGTAACTGCGGCGCACTCTCAATACCCGAACTTCGCAAGAAGGCAAAGCTCACGGTTGTCTCCTCAACCTCAATAGTTGAAGGCGGCTCCCACGACGTTATCCTCAAGGAGCAGGTTCAGGGCTGAAAATAAAAGCAAAAACCCGGCAGCAAAAGCTGCCGGGTTTTCTTTATGTCTTAGTCTACATCGTACCTTGCAAGTATTGCCGCAGGGCGTTTTCTCATCGTATTCCATACCGGAATGAGAGATATTACGATGTTGAAGATGTAAATAACGAGAATTGATGCGATAAGAAGCGGTATCGGCATAAAGAACTGCTCCTCGAACAGCTCAATCTCACGCGCGAGATATCCTTCGGCGTAGAACATGAGAAGCATCGCCGGAAGGCTGGTGAGAGTTGTTATGGCAACAGCCTCACCGATGAACATCCTGTAGATGTCAAACTTCTTGGCACCTATGGCGCGGAGTGTTCCGACTTCCTTGATACGTGACAGGAACGAAGAGCGGCTCATCAGGAACATCTCAATAAGTGAGATGCCGAGAATAACAGCACCGACTATTGTCGTTGACCTGACTTCGGAAGCGCGGTTCTCATCAAATGTCTGACGTGCCTTGGTTTCACAGTTATAAGCCGTGTAGCCCTCCTTCTGAAGGGTTTCCAGAAGACCGTCTCTGTCAAAGGTGCAGATTGTGTACTGTTTCGCCTTTGAAATCATCTGATGTTTGATCATATTGCCGTTTACGAAATAGGAGTTAAGCGGCTGATCATCCGTCTCGTCCTGCTTGTAGTAACCGCAGCAGATGAGTTTCTTTCCGTCAACCTTGAGCTTGGTCTCCTTCTCCATACGGAATGAATCCTTCATGGACTCGGGAAGAAGAACTTCATAGTCATTCTCCGGAAGTCTGGACTTGCCGTACCAGTCATCTGTAAGCTTGATTTTATCTTCATACAGTTTGTAATCGGTTATCTGGGCTGCTGTCGGATCCTCATCTGACTCATAGTCAGTGGAATATGAGAAGTACCCCATATCTTCCGAATCCTGGCTGCTGTACGCATACTTCAGAATCTTTATGAATTCATCCGGATCCGCATAGACTGAGGGGCTTCCGAGATCAACAATGCCGACAAGCCTGTATGTGCCCATATCGTACTGGAGTTTAAGGTCGCGGTTTAAAACTTTCTCAAGGGAGTTTAAACCGGACATCGTAAAGATGGGGCTCTCCTTAAACTGCTTATTGAAGATCATCTGATCGACGACAATCTCATTCTTCTCCTTCGGAAGGCGTCCCGCAACGACACAGTCCTTGGTGAGAAGCTCTGTGGAAGCAAGTGAACCGCCTATCTGGAGATTGACCTCCTGTGTCTGATAGTAGTCACCGGCGGACATTTTGAAATACGGCTTTGCTCCCGTCGGCATGATGTATTCCACCGCGTCCATGGATGCGAGTTTATCAAACTCCTCCGCTTCCATGGAAGGTTTGCTGACGACGATGTAGTTCTTGTTCTCCTTCATGTAATCCGCGGGTTTGACATTGTGCATGGCCGCTACCTTGCCTACCGCGAAGATTACGAAGAGACCGGCAAATACAAAGCCGAGAAGCAGGAGTTTACGAAGGACCGAGAAACCGAAGATTTTCTTAAAGCCCGCAACAAACTCGGAGAGAGGTCTGAAGATTGACGCATAACGGCGTCTGATATTCTGATTTCCAACCGTGCTCATGTCAAAGTCGTAATCGGCAATGGCATCTCTCTTTATGTCCTTCTTGTAGTCATCAACAACTTCAATGGATGAGTTTCTGTCGATGAGTTCAACATTCACGGCATCCTCGGACTGGATGTAGATGTTGCCGTTTTTGACGATGATGTTGACGTTTACCTTGGTCTCGCCATTGTCATAGACATTTATCTTCCTGTCGCCTGTCGGATCGGAGAACTCGTTGTGGTTCTCAAATTCCTTCAGGTAGAAGACATTGTCTATCTCGTAGTCGAGTGCCTTTGTGACGTCATTCTCGTAGTCGTTTACGACCTTGCCGTCAACTACTTCAATTATTCTGTCCGCATAGAACTCCGCGAGCGGGCGCTCGTGGGTTACGAGAAGGACAAGCCTGTCTTCCGCAATCTTGCGGATGATGTTCATGATCTCGACCGAGTTCTTCGAGTCGAGGTTTCCGGTAGGTTCATCCGCAAGAATAATCTGCGGATTCTTAACGAGCGCACGCGCTATGCCTACGCGCTGGCGCTCACCGCCGGAGAGCGTTCCGGCAGGACGCTTGCGGTAGCGCAGAATACCGACCTTGTCGAGGACGTATTCAATGCGTACCTTCTGCTCGTTCTTATCCTTCACGCCGATCATCTTAAGCGCAAGCGCTACATTGTCATAGACCGTCAAGTCATCCATGAGTTTGTAGTCCTGGAAGATGTAACCGACCTTGTCGTTTCTCAGCTTGTCGACGGCATGCATGCTGTGACGGGTGATTTTTTTGCCGTCGATGAAGATTTTACCGGACCTGACTTTATCAAGACCGCCTATGGCATTGAGCATTGTCGTCTTGCCGCAGCCGGATTCACCGAGGAGTGCCACAAGGCCCTTGTCGGGAAGTGATAAAGTCGTATCGTTTATGGCATGAATCTCATTGCGTCTGCCTTTGTTGAAGTATTTATTTACTTTCTGCAGTTCAATCATTACGACTTACACCTCCTCTTTAATTGTCTGAATTGTCGAGTTCTTAAAGAGCCTGTTTGCGTATCTCGAACTTATGATAAACGCTATTACGAGCGTTACGATGTATATGACTACGTAATCTGAGGGCTCCACGAATGACCTGATAACGGTAGCCATCTCCTGTATGGGGAAGAACTTCAGATAAGCCCATATACCTGCCATGGCAACCAGGAAGGCTATTGTCGCATCTGTCAGAAGGTCGATGATGATGAGCCATCTCGCCGTGCTGACATTTGAACCCAGCATACGTATTGTTGAGAAGTAAACATTTCTGGACTTTAAGATAATTCTGATTACAAAGTAGGAGATTACGAGAAGCACGACCGCAAGACCCACAAGCATAACCTTTG
>CAMYWC010000010.1:0-9608 GCA_947302545.1 uncultured Clostridia bacterium
CTTTATGGTGAGAAGCTGTGTCTTCTCATCCTCCGGAATCTCAGTCGCCGTGAGGACGGATGACATCTTGAGGAGAACCATTATAAAGAGAGCGAACTTCGGAAGGCTTCTTATTTTGAAGAAAGGAAGCTGTGAGAAATCGCCCTTCATGAAGGCATTCATCTTCTCCATTGAGGAGAAAGCGAGTTCGCCGGAGATTCTCTTCCTGCCGGTGTAGACACCCTGGTGAACTTCCCATACACCATCTTCAACTATGAAGTGTACGGCTTCCTTGCCCTTACCGCTTGTCTTGGCGGAAACCTGATAAACCGCGTTTATCCTGAGCAATGTATAGAGCTTATTGATAAGCGGATCATCGGTTGCGATTACTTTCATGAGAGGTAAAGCACCTGCCATGAAAACTTTGTTTATATAACGAGTTTCATCGTTTGGCATAATTCTTTCCTCCCCTATTAATACTCATCTTCCCAGTTGTCCCTGCCGCCGAGCTTGACACCGAGCAGATCGGCTGCGGCTGCTGCCACGCCGTTTGCATCAATGCCGGCTATTGTGAGGAGGTCCTCCTGGAGTCCTATTGTCGAGAAGCTGTTGTCATGACCGAGCATCTTGAACTTGCAGGGTCTGCCGTATTCGGCGATGACTTCGGCGACAGCGGAGCCGAGACCGCCCTGAAGAACATGGTCCTCAACGGTAACAATACAGCCTGTCTCGTCAATCGCACGGATGATAGCCTCTTTGTCTATAGGCTTGAGTGTGTGCATATTGAGTACGCGTGCATGTATGTCGCAGTCATACTCGAGCATGTTTGCGGCCTGAAGTGCCTGATAAACACCTGCACCGATACCGATGAATGTGGCATCTCTGCCCGTCTTAAGTTCATCGGCCTTGTCCCATACGAAGTTTACGGAATCCGGTCCGCCGCCGTAAACGACTGCGTCAAATCCGCGGTTGATACGGATATAAACGGGACCCGGGATATCGTAGGATGCCAGAACGAGTTTGTAGGCCTCGGCACCGTCTGCGGGACACATGACAGTCATGTTCGGAAGTGAACGCGCGACTGCAAGGTCAATAATCGCATGGTGCGTGGAACCCGCCTGTCCGAAAGATGTGCCCGCGTGTGATGCGAGAATCTTTACGGGGACATTCTGGTAGCAGATATCCGTGTGAATCTGATCAAGGGAACGTGCGGCTGCAAAAATCGAGAAGGTCGATGCATAAGGCACGAATCCGTTCTTTGCGAGACCCGCGGCAATACCGAACATGTTCTGCTCGGCTATACCCACGTTTATGAGTCTCTCGGGGAAAGCCTTTACGAACGGTGCTATTTTGGTGGACTTTGCAAGGTCCGCCGTGAGAGCAATAACATCGGCATGCTTTGCGCCGAGGTCGTGAAGTGCTTTACCGTAGTATTCAGCAGTAGTGAGCTGTTCAGCCTCAATACTGGTATACGCCATTCCGCCCATTATTTGCCCTCCTTTTCCGCACGCTCGCAGCGCTCTTTGTAATAAGCGTCAAGTGACGCAAATGCTTTGGCAGCCTTCTCGTCATCAAGGGAACCGTAATGCCAGAGGTAGTTGTCCTTCATAAAGTCAACGCCCTCGCCCTTGAATGTGTCGAAGACAATTGCGGTCGGCTTGTCGCCTCCCTTGTTGCGATACTCTATCGCAGCTTCCAGAGCCTCATTGATTTCGGAAAGATTGTGTCCGTCAACCCTGTAAGTGTTGCAGTTGAATGCATTGAACTTCCTGTCGAGAGGTTCGATGTTCATCTCATCGGCAACACGTCCGTCAATCATGCACTTGTTGTTGTCAACCATGATGACGAGATTTGAGAGTTTGAACTGAGCGGCACTCATTATGCCTTCCCAGTTTGAGCCCTCGTTCATTTCACCGTCGCCGCAGAGAACAAAGGTCATATAGTCCTTGTTGTGGAACCTGGCTGCAAGAGCAGCACCTACGCCGAGTGAAATTCCGTGTCCGAGTGAACCGGTCGAGAAGTCAACACCCTTGACTTTGTTGGAGTCAAGATGCATGCCTATCTTTGCTCCGGTGAGGTTGAATATCTTCAGCTCCTCAATAGGCATGTAACCGTAATCCACGAGAACAGGGGCATAACCTACGGCAGCATGACCCTTTGAGAGTACAAAGCGGTCTCTGTCCTCGTATTCGGGATCCTTCGGATCGAGTTTCATGATTCTGTAATAGAGTACCGTCAGGATATCCATACAGGACATGGCACCGCCGATATGTCCCGAACCGCCCCAGATGGCTGTCTGAAGAGTCAGGCGACGAAGTTCGTCGGCCTTCTTTTCAAGGCGGAGCCATTCGGCCTTATCGAAAGGTCCGTAATTTGCCGGCATTTGAATTATCTCCTTTCTTTACTTTATAAGACCCATGTCGGGATGACGCTCGGCCACAACCGAGAAGGCGTCGTCCGCAACATCGATAGTATACTCAATATCTTCATCGGTAAGCGCCGCATTGATAAAGTGATTATGATGCGACGCGAAGAAAATTCCGCGGCTTACACACTCCGCTACCCACTCCTGATGAAGGAAGAGGCTGTCGTCGTTCGCTATGCGCAGATAGAACAGTGCGGGCTCACCCGATGTGACGAGGTCAAAGCCGTGTCTCTTTCCCGCCTCTTTGAGGCCCGTGGTGAGCTTTGTGCCCTTCTCACGGAACATTGTCGGGATGTCGAGCTTCTTCATCTTGTTTATGCAGGCGATGCAGGCCGCAAACGGCTCTGCCGAAAGCCAGTATGAACCCGTATAAACGACTGATGAAGCCGTGTTCTTCATATGCTCCTGTCCGCATACGCATGACATGTTATAGCCGTTTGCGAGCGCCTTGCAGAAGCAGATAAGGTCTGCCTTGAAGCCGTAGTAGTGGTCCGAACCGGCGAGATCAAGACGGAAGCCTACGCGTACGTCATCTATGATGAGGACCATTCCGTGGTCGTCACAGAACTTGCGGACCGCAGCCCACTGTTCCTTGGTGGCGCAGACATTGTCATAGAAGTTGCCGTGGTCGTACGGCTGGGCAATGATGCCCGCTATGTCTCCGTGGTTCTCGTCATAGACTCTCTGAAGAGCTTCCATATCAAACCAGGGTATTACGATATTGTTCGCAACCTCCTCGGGAAGAATGCCGGGATAGTCGGCCTTCTGTGCCCACTGGAAGTCGCCGTGATAGTAACCCTTGAAGAAAACTATCTTCTTTTTGCCCGTATGTGCTCTGGCGCACATTACACTGAAGGTCGTGGCGTCTGAGCCGTTCTTCATGAAGAAAGCCCAGTCAGCGCAGTTTACGGTGTCCTTGAGGAGCTCTGCGCACTCAACCATCTTGTAGGATACGGAGGTGGTGCAGTTGCCTCTCTTGAGCTGCTCGATTGCGGCAGCGTCGACGTCGTCATCACAGTAACCCAGTACGTTCGGGCCGTAAGCGCACATATAGTCGATGTAGCGGTTACCGTCCACATCCCAGAAATAAGTGCCCTTGGCGTGGTCACTCATGAGGGGCCACTTCGTGATCGGGAGGAAGAGTCCTTCCGAGGGACCGAGGTGACCGTATACGCCTGACGGGACAGCTGCGAGCGCTCTGTCAAACCATTTCTTTGACTCGGTATGTACATATTCCGGATACTTGCTCATTATCTGTCCCCCCTTTTATGCAAGATAAAGGCCTACTCTGTCGAGTATGCGGTTGATGTTGTCAATCATATTGCACATGCCTGCAAGATAGATGTTGCCGGCACAGAGTTCTGCCATCGTTGAAGCGGTTCCGTTGAAGAGAGAGTTCGCAAGCTCTATCGTCTTAAACTCCATAATGGCTCTCGGGTTCTGTGACTTCTCCTTCTTCAGGGTAAGGTGGTGATTCTTCGCGATTACGGTCACATACACCTTGTCACTGATGCCCATGGATATTTCTCCGTCAACAATATACGATGCGGAGAGTTTGCTTATCTCATCGTTGTTACCGAGAGCGCAGATGGCGCCGCCGATGACATACATGGTGAGAATGGTGGACTTCTCAAAGAAACTCTTATCCCTCAGGTCACTGTCTGACGGTCTCAAGTACTTGACCAGGATATTGGTAAGTTTCGTGAAAGGACCGAGCAGGAAGCTTAAAACCTGAGTGGGATTCTTTGAAGGAATTCCCGGTTTCGAATTGTCAATGAGGTTGTTGAAGCCGTCGGGTGAGCGGAATGACATCTTGCAGGTGCAGCCGTCATCACCGTCAGTCATCTTACAGCCGTCAGCCGAAAAATTCAGCGTGAAACACGGGCCGTCCTTGACATCGAAGCAGAAGCTTACGGGTTTTTTGAGCTTCTGACAGATTTTCTTGGCCTCATCGTCGATTTCGCACAGGTTTTCGAGTGCTCCGAGCACACCGTATGCGTTTACGAAGGCCATTGCTCTGGCATCTTTCAATTTCATTATCCCCCTTTGCTGAAGAGTATGCCGTATCAAAAAAATACTACAGATAATATTTTAGCACCTGACTCCCCGTTTTGTCTATTTAACATATATTTAATTTTAGGATAATCTTTATGTAACATTAGCACAAAAAAAGACGGCCCCTTCCGGAGCCGTCAGTTTTATTCTTTAAGCGTTGTGCCAGACATCGAGATCGGTGGGCTTGTTGTCGTTCTCCTCATCGAGCATTCCGAGATTGGAAAGGAGCTCTTTTGCGGAGTTATAGCCCATCTTCTTCTGGCGGTTGTTTATGGCCGCAACCTCAATGATAACGGCGAGGTTGCGTCCCGGGGATACGGGTACTGTGCAGAGCGGAACATTTACGCCGAGGATGCTGATATCCTCCTCGTCAATGCCCATGCGCTCATAGGCCTTGGTGTCGTCCCAGGCCTCAAGGTCGACAACGAGGTCGATTCTCGAGGTGTTCTTTACCGACTTCATACCGAAAAGCCTGCGGGCATCGATAATTCCGACGCCGCGGAGTTCAATGAAGTGCCGGATATTGTCCGGGGCGGAGCCTACGAGTGTCCTCTTCGACACTTTTCTTATCTCAACGGCGTCGTCAGCCACGAGACGGTGCCCGCGGTTTATAAGTTCAACGACGTTTTCGGACTTGCCCACGCCGCTGTCTCCGGTGATGAGGATACCCTCACCGAAGACCTCGACGAGCACGCCGTGGCGTGTCTCGCGCTCGGCAAGTTCGACATTGAGATAGGATACGAGTGACGATACGGAAAACGAGGTTTCACTGTCGCTCTTTAAAAGAGGAACTTCATACTTCTTTGCGAAGGGCATGAAGAGGTCGACAATATCCTCCGTGACACTGACGGAGAAAACTATTGCCTTCGGATGTCTTGACATGAGTCTTTCGACACAGTCCTCAGCCTTTTCGTTTTCCGGAAGTCCCTTGAGAAAGAGCTGTTCCGAATTGCCTATGAACTGAATTCTGTTTGCGGAGAAGTTTACATCGTCGCGGGCAAGAATAAGACCGGGACGTGAAACCTCCATGGCGGAAACCAGGACTTCCTCCGGCGGTACCGGAGAAAAAATTTCAGTATAGCCTTCCGAGGCAATGATTTTAGCAAGTGAAACAGAATAATTCGTAGCCATATCCGTTCCCTTTCTTAAAACTTATTTTATGGAGAGAGCTGCTCTGTAAGCAGTATGAGTCGCGTTTGCAACACGGCCGACCTTGGCGGCATCGCCGACAGAGTATGTCGGGGCGATTGCCTTGATATCATCGGAGAGACCGGTCGCCCTTACACCGAGTGCGAGAACAACATAGTCACAGGGTATTGTCTTGCAGCGACCCGGAACATCCGCATCCTCGAGAACGACGCAGTCGCTTCTCATCTCTACAAGTTTGTAACCCGTGATGAACTGTGTGCCCTTTGCCTCAAGCTTCGGGATGACATCATCAAGATGCTGCTGCCATGTGCCCGGAGCAATCTCCTTGGCCATTTCAACGATTGTGATCTTGTTGCCGTCCTCAGCAAGGAGCTCAGAGGTCATACCGGAACCGATTACGGCGATGTTCTTGCCCGTGGGTCTGAACTGACCTGTCAGCACCTCTGTTACCGTGCATACGTTGGGAAGGTCATAACCGGGGATTTTCGGCTTGATTGCAGCGCCGCCGGTAGCGTCGATAATAGCTATCGGAGCGAGAGCCTTAACCGATTCGGGAGTTGCGGGAGCATTGACCCTGATCTCAACGCCTGCCTTGTCACAGGCTGTCTTGAGGTCCTGGATAGCCCAGCGGAGTTTCTCCTTCTTCGGAGGTCTTGCGGCAAACTCAAACTGTCCGCCGAGATAGTCGTTCTTCTCAAATACGGTTACCTTGAAACCGCGCTGGCCGAGTGTCTTGGCGGCCATGAGGCCCGCGGGGCCGCCGCCGATGACAACAACGGGTCTGCCTGCGCCGTCCTTCGGAGGCTCAAGGCTGTACTCAAGCTCTTTACATGCGCGGGGATTAAGAGCGCATTCAAGGGCGGTGTTCTGCATTGCGCCGTGCATCATTGACTCTATACAGTAGAGGCAGCAGATACAGCGCTGGATGTCCTCGGGATGTCCCGCCTCAGCCTTTGAAGCCCAGTAAGGGTCGGCAATAAGCGGACGGCCGAGACCGATGATATCCTGTGTACCCTCTTCAAGCTGTTTCTCAGCCTGTTCGGGAGTACGGATGAGGTTGGCTGCGATGACGGGAATCTTTACTGCGGCCTTGACAGCGGCTGCATTGCCCTTTCTCCAGCCGAGCTCGAATGTTGTCGGCTCAAGCCAGGAGTTCATCGTGTCGTAAGTACCTGAAGAGATATCTATGGCATCTATGCCGTAAGACTCGAGCATTTTGGCAATCTCAACGCCCTCATCGAGGCGGAGACCCATGTCGTAGCCGTACATGCGATAGTATTCATCAACTGTAAGACGTACGGTAATCGGATAATCAGGTCCGCACTTGGCTCTGATTTTCTCAATAATCTCCTTAATGATACGGCAGCGGTTTTCAAGGGATCCGCCGTATTCATCCTCACGTCTGTTGGTGTAAGGTGAAAGGAACTGCTGGAGCAGATAACCGTGCGATGCATGGAGCATTACACCGTCGATTCCGGCCTCTTTACAGCGGCGTGCGCCCTCAGCAAACTCATCCTCTATCTTGCCTATCTCCCACTTTGAAAGAGCACGGGTCTTCTGTGTCTTTACGGGTGAGGAACCGATACCCGTGGGAACATTCGAAGCAGATACAACCGGAAGATAGAAATGGTGCATGAAGGGATTCTCGAAATAGTCAAAATACTTTGTCATTCCGAAGAAAGTCTTCCACCAGAGAGGTCCTACGGGTGTTCCGCCGAGGACATCAGCGAGTTTCCATGCGGTTACTACGAGCTGATAAGTCTGGCGTCCCGTGTGATGCAGCTGTACGAAAACTTTAGCGCCGTACTTATGGCACTCGTCCGCAAGTTTTCTGAGCCCGGGGATACAGCGGTTATGTGTTACCGAGAGCTGAAGCGGGCTTGTTGCGCCTGTCCAGTCGGAAATACGGGTAACCTCAGTCTGGATGAGGCCGGTGCCGCCCTTCGCGCGCTCACCGTAGTAGGCGATAAGCTTATCGCCCGCAGTACCGTCAAGTTCCGCAACACCTATGAGCATGGGCTCAAGGGCAATACGGTTCTTGATCTCGACGTTGCCTATCTTGATAGGCTCAAACATCTTCGGGTAGTACTGATTCATGATAATCACTCCTTCAAGTTTTTGCCAAAAAATGTTGCGCTTTTTTAACCTTATAGATTATAACCAAAAATTTCACTTATGTAAATTAAAAGTAAGAGGCAGAAGCTCGTTAAATTTGTAACTTAACGTCTTCCCGTCCTCATCCTTCAGATAAACATCAAAATCGGAAGATACAAACTCGGAGAGCGCCTGGCGGCAGGTACCGCAGGGATAGCAGGGTCCTGCGGGCACGCCGTCGGGGCCGCCCGTTATCGCAATGGCGGTGAAATCCGTATGCCCCTCCGACACGGCCTTGAAGAGGGCTGTGCGCTCAGCACAGTTCGTCACGCCGTAGGAGGCATTCTCGACATTGCAGCCCGTAAAGACCGTGCCGTCGCCGCACAGGAGCGCGGCCCCGACCTTGAAGTTTGAATACGGGGCATAAGCGAGATGCATTGCGTTTTCAGCCTGTTTTAAAAGTTCTTCGGGTGTAATCATAGCTACCTCATTTTTTCGTAAATCTGTAAAACTCATTCGGTGTGAATGTCACTTCCGACAGGAAGCTCTCTCCGTCGAGGTCCGTCAGATATCCGAACAGATCCTCGATTGTTTTTCCTATGTCTGCGTATGTTTTGCGTGTCCCGAGGTTTACTGCGGGACCCCCTCTCGTATACCAGAGGAGCGGAATATACTCTCGTGTATGGTCGGTGTGAGCCTTAAATGACGGGTCACAGCCGTGGTCGGCGGTGATGATTAAAACATCGTCCTCGCGGAGTTTCGTCAGGAACTTCGAAAGCCAGGCGTCAAACTCCGAAATTGCCGCGGCGTAACCGTCGATATCCCTCCTGTGGCCGTAGAGCATATCAAAGTCCACGAGGTTAGCAAAGCAGAGACCGTCAAAGTCACGCTCAGCCACCGAGTCCAGGACCTCCATACCGTTGGCGTTACCCGTGGTGGGATTGCTCTCGGTCACACCGGAGCCCGCGAAAATGTCATTTATCTTTCCTATCGAGATTACGTCCTTGCCGTAGTACTTAAGGACATTGAGCAGCGTGCCCGGAGGCGTCAGCGAAAAGTCATGGCGGCGAGGGGTGCGTGTATAGTTCCCCGAGCTGCCGGTAAACGGCCTCGCTATGACCCTGCCGACGGGCACTATCTCCCTCGCAATTTTGCAATACTCGTAGAGCTGCTCCACGGGGACGACATCCTCATGAGCAGCAATCTGAAATACGGAATCAGCGGATGTATATACAATAAGTTTTCCCGTAGCTACGTGCTCATCACCGTAGTCACGGATGACATCCGTGCCGGAGTAAGGCTTGTTTACAAGCCATCCCCTGCCCGTGCGCTTTTCAAACTCATCCATTATCTCGGGCGGGAATCCGTCCGGATAAGTCGGCAGAGGCTCGGGACTTATATGTCCGCAGATTTCCCAGTGACCTATGGTCGTATCCTTGCCTTTCGAGGCCTCGGCACACCTGCCGAATGAGGCCATGGGACTTGAGAACGAAGGCAGGAAATCCACGCCCTCAATATTGAAAAGTCCGAGTTTTTCCAGCGTTGGCGCGGAGAACTTATCCGAGCCGGAAACAGCTTTTATTGTATTCGCTCCGATATCACCGAAAGCCCCGGCATCGGGCAGTTCGCCCACACCGAAGCTGTCGAGTACTATCATGAATACACGCTTTGACATCAGTCTGCCTCCCTGTCAAGTTCAGCCGCAGTGCCAAGGGCAATCTCCATCATCTGTGTGAAAGAAGTCTGCCTGGCCTCAGCGTCCAGGAACTGATCTTTAAGCGGACAGTCTGAGATTGTGCAGATGGCGAGCGCGTTCTTTCCGGCTCTCGCAGCCTCCATGTAAAGGGCTGCCGCCTCCATCTCCGTCGCCAGGACATTATGCATCTTCTGCCAGGCTGAGAGGTCA
>CAMYWC010000011.1:0-9536 GCA_947302545.1 uncultured Clostridia bacterium
GCATGCGGCCGACCGTCGATACGGCAAGGGATGAGTAGTCATCCCTGCCCGCTGACGAGCCGGCATTTATGATGACGGCGTCGCACTCCGCGACAGCCGTCTCCACGGCATTTATAATCTCTTCCTTTTTATCTTTTACTATCGGATAGACCCTGGGCTCAGCGCCCCAGCTTTCCAGGATGCCCGAGAATATTGTCGAGTTGAATTCGATAATATCGCCCGGTTTCGGGTCGGAACAGGGCGGCACGATTTCATCGCCCGTCGGTATGATACCGACGACCGGCGCCTTCACAACGTCCACTTCCAGGACACCGCCCGCAAGCATGGCGCCGAGTGCCGCCGGAGTGATTTCCGTATATGACGGGAGAATCATATCACCCGCACAGACATCCTCGCCTATCTGGCGTACATGCTGCCAGGGAGTTGCCGCTCCGTAGAGCAATACATCGTCACCGTCACGCACAACATCCTCTATCATGACAACTGCGTCCGTGCCTTCGGGCATCGGGTCGCCCGTGTCAACCTGTATGAACTGATCCTCCGTCAGACGCACGGGCGTGGTCTCTGTCGCGCCGAATGTGACATTTGCCATCAGTGCGATGCCGTCCATGGCAGAGGCGTTGTAATGAGGCGCGCAGATATGCGCATAGACCGCGTGCGCGGTCATGCGTCCCGCTGCCCTGAACACGGGGATGGTCTCCGATTTCGGTGC
This sequence comes from uncultured Clostridia bacterium, assembly GCA_947302545.1. Lineage (GTDB taxonomy): Bacteria > Bacillota > Clostridia > Oscillospirales > Acutalibacteraceae > UBA1227. The sequence goes on from CAMYWC010000011.1 coordinate 713, forward strand.
CAGCCCCTCGCTTTTGAGCACGGCAATATACGATTCCACCGCAATGTCGAGATCTTCATTTGTCAGATATTCATATTTCAAAACAGTTCCACCTCGACTTCCTCTCCGCCTCCTATACCCTCACAGTCCCTGCTGATTCTGATGAATCCGTCGACCTGTGAAAGTGTGCTTATAAGACCGGATTTTGTATAGACAGGCTCGGCATATTCCCTGCCGTCCTTTTCAACTATCTTTACACCCATACACTCCTCTCTTCCGTGATTACTCGGAATCGAGAGAGTTACGGGCAGTCTCTTTTTAAGAACCATCTCTCTGCCCGCTCCGCCCATTGTGAGAACGAGGGGTTTTACAAAGAGATTGAAAATATAGAATGCCGCAAGCGGATGTCCCGGAAGACCGAAACAGGGCTTGCCGTCTATGTTTGCGCAGATGGTGGGCTTGCCGGGCTTTATGGCGATTCCGTGGAAAAGAACCTCCCCGAGCTTGTCATAGACTTTGAAAGTCGCGTCCTTGACGCCTACGGAACTTCCGCCCGAGACTATGACCATGTCATAGTTTTCGACGGCCTCCTTCACCTTGCTCTCAAGCAGAGGCAGTTCGTCTTTGACAATGCCGAAACTCGTGTATTCACATCCCAGGGCTTTGAGCGCCGCACAGAGTTCATAGCTGTTGATATCCCTTACCTGCGCACCTTTGGGCTCTTCAGTTACATCCACAAGTTCATCACCCGTGGAGAGTACCGCAACCTTAAGTCTCTTATACACGCGGACAGAGGAGTAGCCCATGGCCGCGAGGGCACCGATATGGCGGGCTGCCAGGCAGGTTCCTGCCTTTAAAACCTCAGCGCCGCATTTTACATCGTCACCTATGAATGTCACATGCTGTCCCGGCGCCGAAGGTTTTAAGAGGGCGCGTGTGCCGTCCCCGTAGTCCTCCGAGAATTCAAGCATGACCATCGCATCCGCGCCCTTCGGCAGCTCGCCTCCCGTGGGCACATAGGCGCACTGGTCCTTCTCAATTTCAAAATCCGGTGTGACACCCATCAGGACTTCACCTTTGAAGTCCAAAATGGCGGGAATGCTGTCGGAGCAGCCGAATGTATCGGCGGCCTTGACCGCATAGCCGTCAACCGTGGAGCGGTTAAAGCCGGGGACATCCTCCTTTGAGATGATGTCCTCAGCCAGTATTCTGCCCGTCGATTCCGAGAGAGGAATCTCCTCGGTTTCGGTCCTCAGCATTCCGAAGGTTTCGGATATTATCTTTTCCGCTTCAGCTGAAGTTTTAACAGTTAACATAGTTTACTTCCTTGCGCACTCAGCCGCATCGCCGATAAGTATCTCTATACCGTGGCGCAGGGGCTCGATTATAACCTCAAGGCTCTCTTTTACGGCCTTGGGCGAACCCGGCATATTGATTACCAGGGTGTTCTTTCTTATTCCGGCATATGCCCGAGAGAGCATTGCCTTGTCTGTGATCTGCATTGAGGCGGCACGCATGGCCTCGGGTATTCCGGGCACATCGCGGTGGCAGACCGCCTTCGTGGCCTCAGGCGTCACGTCGCGCTGTGAAAAGCCCGTGCCGCCCGTGGTGAAGAGGACATTTGCCACATCCTCATCAGCGATTCTCTTGATCTCTTTCCTTATCAGGTCAAAGTCATCGGGAATGACCTTGTAATCCACAACTTCATATCCGTAGGGTTCGACAAATTCCTTTATTGCGGGACCCGACAGGTCCTCGCGCTCTCCCCTGGAGCCCTTGTCGGACAGGGTGAGAACGGCGGCCTTGATAATCTTCTTTTCTTCTCCCATGATTATCCTCCAATCTTGTTCATGCTTTTCTCTTCTATGTTCTTCACATCGAGATAGTCGTTGAAAGTGTGTTCCTTAGGTTTCTTATCAACAGTCTTCATTATAACATCTTTTATCTCTTCGTCCAAAGCCCCGCCGCGCATTAAGTCCCGCAGAGAGGTTCCGATATCATACTGAAGGCAAAGTTTCAGGAAACCGTCCGCCGTCAGGCGCACGCGGTTGCAGCTCTCGCAGAAAGCGCAGGTCATGGCCGAGATGAAGCCTATTGAGCCTGTAAAACCTTCGGGCTTGTAATACAATGCCGGGCCGTGTCCGCGACGGGCCACGTCGGGTTTCATCGGACCGAATTCCGCTTCAAGCTGTTCCCTGATCTCCTGTCCGGGCACGTATTTCTCAAAGTCATTCTTGCCTATAGGCATGTATTCGATGAATCTTACGGCAAGGTCCTTGTCCCGTGCAAGTTCCGCGAGCGCGACGAACTCATCGTCATTTATGCCTTTCATGGCAACGGCATTTATCTTCGTGTTTATGCCCGCTTCAAGACAGAGGTCAATCGCCTCAAGGACAACGGGAAGTCCGGTACGCCTTGTAATCCTGCCAAATTTACCGGGATCAAGCGTATCCAGGCTTATGTTTACGGCGTCGAGCCCGCCCTCAATAAGAGCGGGAAGCTTCTCGGGCAGAAAAATTGCGTTCGTAGTAATCGAAACCGTCTCTATGCCGGGCATGGCCTTTATCTCTGTGACGAGATTCTCTATGCCGCGGCGGACGAGAGGTTCTCCGCCGGTAAGGCGCACATCTTTAATGCCGAGCTCCGCAAAGATGCGAACCAGCCTTACCGTCTCCTCATATGACAGAACATCCGCGTGGGAGATGGGCTCGACGCCCTCCTCCGGCATACAGTACACGCAGCGCAGATTGCACCTGTCAGTAACGGAGATTCGCAGATAATCAATTTCTCTTCCGAAACTGTCCCTCAAAATTCCACCTCAGAACTTCTCAGTCTCTTTTACGCATTCGCTCTTTATCTTGCCGACCAGAAACTGCAGGCCGTCAACTACATGCGGGCGTATGTCCCCGCCGATGAGGACATACATTATGTCGTCTCCGACGGAGAGTTCGCCCGAAGCGAGCCATACCCGCACATAGTATATGCCGGGCAGTTTATATGCCTCTTCTATTGCGGCATTTACCTTCTCCTCGTCATAGGAGAAGACCATGCCGCGCACACTCTCTGAGGCCACGCCTTCGCGGACCTGCGCCTTGGCGGTCGACCTCACGACACCGTTGTGCGTGAGGTACATGCCGCATTTCCCGGCGGACGGGTCCGCCTTGGCCTCCTCGAGCCATTTGTTTAAATCAATCATAATATCACTTTTTAAGATTACTCAGCTTTGATTTCGATTACGTTCTTTGCGTAATTGGAAGTTGTCTCCTCAAGGCAGGGAGCGAAGAAGACACCTGCAGAAGCAAGTTCCTTATCCTTCTCGATAGCGATAAGAGTGTAGAGAGCGTTCTCATCAGTGATTGTGAACTCTACCTCATAACCGTCATCACAGATAAGTGTGAGCTTTGTAGCATCCTCATAGCCTGCAGCCTTAAGAACGTCCTTTACAGCATAACCTGCATAGGAAACTGTCATGGCTGTGCCCTTGGAGTTAACGATCTCAAGATCCTTAACCTTCCACTTTGTGAGGTCAGCAAGAGCCTCGTTGTTGAGTTCCTTGTCGTTTACCTTGAATGTGAAGTCGCCGTTCCAGGCAGTGATCTTGTCGGAAACGTCGTTCAGTTCAGGTGCGCCTTCGGGAGCAGCAGCCTCTGTGGGAGCCTCTGTAGCTGTCTCTGTGGGAGCATCTGTCGTTGCGGGAGCTGCGGGAGCCTTAGTGCAGGACGCAAAAGAGAAACAGATTACAAAGACGAGCAAAAGCGCTGTGATTCTTTTCAAAACTTTTACGTTGTTCATATGATTCTCCTACTCACCGTTTACGTTCCAGAGTGTCCACGCGAAAAGGGACTCCGTAACTTTTCTTATTTTGCCGTTTTCCGACATGTTCTTTTCCAGATAATCAAAGGTGCGCTTTATTTCCTCATCTGTCGGTGCGCGGTCACGAATTATGTTTATCGTTACCCCTTTGGCGACTTCGAGGTCCATATCATATTCATGCTCTATTGTTTCGCTGTAGTAACGCATCTCGGGTTTTAATCCCATATGCCACAGTATATTGAAAAGACAGTAGGCGGAACTGTTGCCCCAGCGGTTTGTCGCCGATCTGCCGTAAACGTTTTCCAGGACGGCATTTCTCAGATTGTCTCTTCTGTAAACAAAACTGTTGTTGAAGCACCAGTTTCTGCTGATTGAGTTCACCTTTTCAACAGACGCAAGACCGTCCATTGCCGGAGTCAGCGACGTGAAGACGAGATCAAACTTACCGTTCCAGCCCGCGGCATCCGTATCGAACTCCAGGAAGTCGCAGTCAACATAGTCGACATTTGTAAGACCGCGCTCTGCAGCGAGCGTCTTACAATGTTCCAGCATCTTCGGGGATATATCCGAACAGGTCACCTGCTTTGCATGCTCGGCAAAACACATGGCATATCCGCCCGCTCCGCAGCCGACATCTATTACAGATGACTCACCGGTAATAATCCCTCTTTCAAGAAAAAAGTCCGTGACGGCAGCGTATTGACGCGCCTTGGCCTCCTCAACTTCCGGAGGATCCTTTTTCCAGCCCTCGGCCAGTCTGTCCCAGGTCTCCCTGGTATGTTTCATACCGTCCTTGGGATTTGACTCCTTCCAGAGTCTGTCAAAATATTCAATATCCCTGTTTTCCATAAGACCACCACTGAAAATTATTTATCCGATCCGAAAAATTCCAGGAATTCTTTTGTCTCCGCTTTCTCAGGTGCGTTCAGCACCTTTTCTGTCTCTCCCGTTTCAACTACTTTGCCGTCTTTCATGAAAACTATTCTGTCAGACAGGCGGCGCGCCTGGCTCAGCGAGTGGGTAATCATAATTATGGTTGTGCCTTTTTCCTTATTCACACGGCGGATAATCTCCTCCGCCGCCAGCGTGGACTCAATATCCATTGCTGCTGTCGGCTCATCGAGCAGCAGAACCTGCGCATCGCTTAAAACGGTGCGGCAAAGGGCCATCTTGGCCGTCTCTCCGCCGGAGAGACGATGGGCCTTTTCCTTTGCCAGCGTGTCTATTTTAAGCTCGCTCATAAGCTCGCGGGCGCGCTCGCGCGTCGCCGCGTCGTTCTTCGCGCCAAGCAGTACGTTCTTCTCGGTCGACATCTTGAATGCGTGATTCTTCTGCGGCATATAACAATAATACATGCCGTCAAAAGAGACCTTTTTTCTGTCATCCGGCATGACCGTGCCTGCCATGGCGCGGATAAGCGTGGACTTGCCGCTGCCGTTCGCGCCGACTATTGCGTAGATTTTTCCTTCTTCAAATTCAAGTTCATCTATATTGAGTACAACCTTACCGTCGTACGTCTTTTTCAGATTTGTTATTTTCATCGGTCATCCACCACCCTTTCGGAGAGCAAATGAACGATTATGTTTACAATCAGGGACATCGTCATGAGGATTATTCCGATTGCCATGGCCTTCGAGAAATTGCCCCTGCTTGTGTAGTTCATGATTGCGGTCGTCATGACATTCGTCTTGTAGACGATTGCACCGCCGACCATTGATACGGCGCCGACCTCCGCTATCGAGCGGGCAAAGCCCACGAGGTAGGTCGACACAATCTGATATTTGCTTTCAAGAATCGTGAGACCGAGTGTCTTGGAGAATCCAAGACCCAGACCTTTCGTGGTCTCACGAAGGTCCGGCACAATGCCGGACAGAAATGTCTCCGTATTCGCGGCTACAATGGGTGTTATAAGTATTACCTGGGCTATTACCATGCCCGTTACGGTGTAAAGAAGTTCAAGGGCCCTGAGCGATCCGACTCCCGAGAAAAGTATGTAACAGATGAGACCGCAGACAACGGGCGGCATACTCATCAGGGTCCTGTTTAAGACTATAATCGCCCTTCTTCCGGGGAAGCGCGATAAAGCCAAAAAAGCCCCGAAGGGCACTCCTAAAAGGAGTGCCGCAAGGGAGCTTGAAAAGCACATTTTAAGTGTTATCTGAACAATACTTATGAGCTCAGGGTCATGTGACGCGATAAGCTCAATGGCTTTTACAAAAATGTTATGCATTAAAAATCCTTATGCAGCTTTATCAAGGTCAGCAAGGAACTGCTCGTAGTTGCCTGCAGCCGTGAGATATGTAGCCTTATCCGTAAGGATGTAAGCGCCCATCTCGTCAGCCATCTTTATGCAGGCACCCATGCCGGCGTTAGCTGAAATGTACCAGTCTGTGTAATCCTTGAATGAATCAGCCTCAGTTGTGATGCCGAGGTCTTCAGGCCAGAGTTTAATCTCAGCCTTATGTGTACCGGAAGCGTCACCACGGGAGATGAATTTAGCTTCGCCGGCAGCACCCTTCTCAGCGATAAGAGCGAAAGCAGCCTTAACGTCAGCAGCGCTCTTGACACCGATCGGGTCATCCTTAGGACCAACAAGTACGAAGTAGTTGTACATGAATGTAAGTCTCTCAGCTGAGAAACCTTCAACTGTTCTTGCATAACCTGCGGAAACGAACTCTTCCTCAGAGGACTTGGCGTGAACGAGGATAACGTCAGCATTACCCATCTGGGCATTGGCAATAGCCTTACCTGTACCTGCTGAGAATACTTCTACCTTGTAGCCGTATTCCTTCTCAAATACGGGAAGGATAGCGCCGAGGAGACCTGAGTCGTTTACAGATGTAGTTGTTGAAAGACGGATTGTCTTTGTCTCATCTGTAGCCTTCTCGATTTTGCCTGTAGCCTTCGGAGCGTCGTCCTTAAGGGTGAAGAGAGCTACGCCGTATGTATCTTTACCATACTCAGCGCAGAGTGCAAGACCGTCAGAAAGAAGCCAGTTGATGAAAGCGTCAGCGCCTGCTGTGTTGATCTTGACATCAGCAACTGCGTTTCCGTCAGCGTCTTTCCAGTCTGCCTTGTCATTAACAGCTATAACGGTATAGTTGTTAATCATGGCGTCGTCTTCTTCTTTGAGAATGTCGAGACCGAGTGTAACTGCGGGCTCAGCATCCTTGGTTGTGTCGTCAGTAGCCGGAGCTGCAGGAGCTTTTGCGCATGCTGCAAGGCCGATAGCCATAACGAGAGCCATAAGAAGAGCGACAAGTTTTCTTGTGTTCATTGTGAACATCTCCTTAAAGAATATTTGTAAAAAAACGGCGAACCCATATGGAAATGGATTCACCGAGAATATGAAATCTCCGCATGATTCCTTTCCAAATAACGGGAGGTTCCCGGGTTTCCCCGAAAGCCCGGGCAGATAATCCGTGCATTTCTGTTTAGGATTAAATGCTCGAAACCATATGGTCGCTGTTCAATTTACTGTAAAATTATACTATATTAGTTATAAAAAGACAATATTTGTAAAACAAAGCAAGACAAAAAGAACCCTGAGAGGCGTCCCTCTCAGGGTTTCTTCATGTCTTTTATGCGTATTGATCAGACGAGCTCAATTATGCACATCTCAGCTGCATCGCCGCGACGCGGGCCTGTCTTGATAATACGGCAGTATCCACCGTTCTTGTCCGCATATTTCGGACCGATTTCATCAAAAAGCTTCTTCGCTACGTCCTCTTTTGTGACATAAGCGAGAACCTGTCTCTTATTTGCAAGAGTAGCGTCCTTGGAGAGAGTAATCATCTTCTCCGTCATGGAGCGTACTTCTTTGGCACGGGTAACGGTGGTTTCAAGTTTGCCGGTTTCGAGCAGATATGTAACCATACCGCGAAGCATAGCCTTGCGATGGTCGCTTGCTCTGCCGAGTTTTCTTGTTCCTGGCATTTAAAACACTCCTTCCCTTAGTCTTCTATTTCTTTCCGAAGTGTGAAACCGAGTGAATCAAGTTTCGCGATTACTTCGTCAAGAGACTTCTTGCCGAGGTTGCGAACCTTCATCATGTCGTCTTCGGATCTGTTTGTAAGGTCTTCTACCGTATTGATGCCTGCTCTCTTCAGACAGTTGAATGAACGAACAGACAAATCAAGTTCTTCAATGGTCATCTCTAAGACCTTTTCTCTTGAGTTATCGTCTTTCTCAACGAGAACGTCTGTCATGAATTCATTTTCTGACAAGTCGATAAACAACTTGAGGTGATCGTTGAGGATCTTGGCACCGAGCGATACAGCCTCCTTGGCGGAGATTGTGCCGTTGGTCCATACTTCAAGTGTAAGCTTATCAAAGTCGATACGCTGACCTACACGAGTATTCTCAACGGTATAGTTGACCTTCAGTACAGGTGTATAAATTGAGTCGATAGCGATCACGCCGATAGGCGGGTTCATCTCTGCCTTGTTGCGCTCAGCCGAGATATAACCTCTGCCCACATCAGCAGTGAGTTCCATGGAAAGCTTGGCGCTCTTGTCGAGGCTTGCGATGTGAAGTTCGGGATTCAGGATCTCGATATCTGAATCGCCCTTTATGTCACCTGCTGTGACCTCGCCCTCGCCTGAAGCTTCAATGTACATTGTCTTGGGGCCATCGCCATTTATCTTGAGGATTACGCTCTTTAAGTTCAGAACTATCTCTGTAACGTCTTCCTTGACGCCGGGAATGGTTGTGAACTCGTGAAGAACGCCATCAATCTTTACGGATGTTATGGCATATCCCGGAAGGGATGAAAGGAGAACGCGGCGAAGGCTGTTGCCAACCGTCGTGCCGAAGCCTCTCTCAAGCGGTTCCAGAGTGAATTTGCCATAAGTGTCGCCTGTGTCGATACACTCAACATTCGGCTTTTCGATACTAATCATTCAAAAACCCTCCTTAAGATAACTTTGATGTCGCAATATTAAGTTTTAATTATGCGGCATTATTTGGAGTAGAACTCAACGATGTAGTGCTCTTCAACCGGAGCAGCAATCTGCTCACGATCGGGAAGATT
>CAMYWC010000012.1:0-9455 GCA_947302545.1 uncultured Clostridia bacterium
AAAAGAGATGGGTATCCTCACTGTCGGTATCGTCACAAAGCCTTTCAGCTTCGAAGGCAAGCACCGTATGGAGCAGGCTGAGGCCGGTATCAAGGAACTCGCAAAGAACGTTGACAGCCTTATCGTAATTCCCAACGAAAGACTTAAACTTCTCTCCGGTGAGAAAATCACTCTCGCCAACGCATTTGATGCTGCAGACGATATCCTTCGTCAGGGCGTTAAGTCAATCTCAGAGCTCGTTGCAAACGCAGGTTACATCAACCTCGACTTTGCAGATGTAAGCTCTATCATGCGCGATGCAGGACAGGTCCACATGGGTGTCGGCCGTGCATCCGGCAAGGACAAGGCCGAGGCTGCTGCCAACCTGGCTATTACAAGTCCTCTTCTTGAAACAACAATCGACGGCGCTCACGGCGTCATCATCTCAATAACAGCTTCTCCTGATGTTGGTCTTGACGAAGTAACTCAGGCCTCCGAACTTATTTCCGGTGCGGCTCATCCGGATGCAAACATCATCTGGGGTGTCAGCTTCGACACATCACTTCAGGACGAGATCATCGTTACAGTCGTTGCCACAGGCTTCGGTCCCGAGGGCTTCAAGCACGCAAAGGCTGTAAAGGAAGTTGCTGAAGACAGCGATTCCCGTGAGGATATCACAAACATCATGGCTTCCGATGACGATATCATGGGCTTCGGTGAGGACTCAGGTTCAACATCCGCAGGCGGATTCGGCATGGACGACGGCTATTTTGATGCTCTTGACGATATTTTCTCAAGTAGAAGCTGATTTAGTTGTTGATTTTTATTACTCAGTGTGTTAAAATGCACGAGTGTTTTACTTAAGACTTCAGACTCGAGGTGAACGAAAATGAAAGAGGGAATCCACCCGAACTACGCACCTACAACGGTTAAGTGCGCATGCGGTGCTACAATCGAGACTGCTTCCACGAAGGAGAATCTCCGTGTAGATATTTGCTCAAACTGTCACCCGTTCTTCACAGGTAAGCAGAAGCTTGTTGACACAGGCGGACGCGTAGACAGGTTCAACAAGCGTTTTGAAAAGGCACAGCAGAAATAAAACATCCGAGCCGACACACATGTGTCGGCTTATGTTTTTATATGGCAGGAGGTGACCGGCATGAAATATCTTACAATAGAAAACGCTGCGCAGGATGAGTTTACCGAAAAGCGCTCGCGTTTCATAGGCTATGCGAAGCCGGTCACGACAGAGGCTGAGGCGACAGCCTTTATTGAGGAGATCCGCAAGAAGCACTGGGACGCGAAGCACAATGTCTATGCCTACGTCCTTCGTGAGGGCAACGCCCAGCGCTACTCCGATGACGGAGAACCGCAGGGCACGGCCGGTGTGCCGACTCTCGATGTGCTCAAAAAGCAGGGTGTCACGGACTGCGTGGTCGTTGTGACCCGCTACTTCGGCGGCATACTCCTGGGCGGAGGCGGCCTCGTGCGCGCCTACTCCCACGCGGCCTCCATAGCGCTGCAGGCGGCAGGCATAGTCGAGATGCGCAGTTTCACGAGCTGTGAAACGACGCTCGACTACAACCTCTATGGACGCCTGCCCGCGCTTATTGCAGAGCTCTCCGGCAAGGTCACAGATACTGACTTCGCCGACGCCGTACGTGTGAAATTCCTCATCCCCGAGGAGTTTACGGACCTCTTTGCCGAGAAGTTCGCAGACCTCACCCTCGGCAAAGGCTCGTTCAATACTTGTGGGACAGAATTCGACAAGGCATGAAAAGGCTGTGGTATTCACCGCTGTAACCTCACCTCGAGTATTTGCAGAGATTTGTATTCTTTAAGTGTAGGTCGCAAATAATACGGTGGTTTACATCGGCAAACACCCCAGCCTTTTTTAATTCACCAAAAAAATAAAACTCCCCGAAAGGGGAGTTTTTTGTTTTACTCGGCATCTTTAAGTGCTCGCTCGAGCCAGATGGAACCTATGTCCATGGCATTGTAGAGTCCGGTCTTCTCCGAGGTCTTGATGATTGCCTTTGCGGGGGAGATATCCGGGTCGGTTGAGATGAGCTGAATTGTGACTTTGTCGGCCATCTCCATGTCGCCGTCCTTCTTCGTGCTCTTGATGGTGAGCATTATGACGTACGGATCGAACATGTTGCCGTAGTAGAGCGTGTTGCCGTTTCTTACCAGGGGTCTGCCCTTGTAGGTGAGAAACTCATCCTTTTTTGCGGCCAATGTGTGTCATCCTTTCAAGAACTCGCGTACCAATGTCTGGAGGAGCTCATCTCTGTCAATCTTTCTGATGAGGCTTCTGGCATTGTTGTGAGTGGTAATGTATGTGGGATCTTCGGAAAGGATATAACCCACGATCTGGCTGATGGGGTTGTAGCCCTTTTCCTTTAATGCTTCGTAAACTTCACCCAGAATTGCTTTCATCTGAGCGTCGGAGTCTTCCTTTATGGAGAACTGGATGGTTTTATCTGTCACGGTTTACACCTCCGGTTTGTTTGTGAAATACATTATACATTAGTTTGATTGAATATACAATGAATAATTTGGACACCGGATCAGCTTCTGAGCAATGCTCCGAGAGCCTCTGCGGCCTTCATTGCACGATTTACGGCGGTGTTGCACTCCTCGTCTGTCAGGGTGTGCTCAGCGCTTCTGAAGCGGAGGTTGAAGGCGACGGATTTCTTGTTCTCGCCGACCTGCGCGCCCTGGTATACGTCAAAGAGTTCAATATTCTCGAGAATCTTGCCTGTGGCCGCTGCTATGGCCTTTTCTATCTTGAGTACGGGCATGTCGGCGTCCACTACGAAGGCGAGGTCACGCGTCGTCGCAGGGAATTTCGGAAGCGGCTTGTAGACGCGGACGAGGTTGGATTTCTCGAAGAGATATTCGACATCTATCATGGCGACGTAAGCGCGTGTGCCGATGCCGTAGTTGTCGAGAACCTCGGGATGAACTTCGCCGCAGACTGCGAGAAGTCTGTCTTCGAGCGTGAATACGGCTGTTCTGCCGGGATGGAACGCGGGAGCGTCCTTCTTGGGCTCGACATTGTAGTCGTCTATTCCTGCGGCGGAGAGAATCTTCTCGACAACGCCTTTAATCTTATAGAAGTCACAGCCCTTGCCGTACATGCCGAATATGAGATTCTGGTTCTCGTCCGGGAGTTCGTCCGGCCCGTTGGGGATGTATACCGTTGCAAGCTCATAGAGGGCCGCTCTCTCATTCTTTCTCGAGTAGTTGCGGCCGAGCACCTCAAGCATTGAGGGGACAGCGGTCGTACGCATGACGCTCGTGTCCTCGCCTAAAGGATTGCTTATGACAACGCAGTTTCTGTGAGGATTGTCCTTCGGGAGCCTGATCTTGTCATATGACTTCGGGCTGATGAATGAGAAGGTCTGAATCTCCGAGAGACCGCAGCCCATGGCTGTTCTCTCGAGGAGACGGTTGAATCTCTGGCGGTCTGTGAGAGTGGCCTTGGCCACACCCGAGAGTTCGCGGTTGGGTATGTTGTTGTAGCCGTAGAAGCGGGCAATCTCCTCGGAGATGTCAGCCTGGTGGGCTATGTCAATTCTGAAGTTGGGAGCGGTTATCGTGCCGTTTTCGACCGTGAAACCGATCTTTTCAAGGATACGCTTCTGCTCGTCGGCAGGTACGTCCACGCCGATGAACTTATTTGTCCATTCGGGCTCAAACGGCAGTGTTACGGGCTCTTTCGGGTTTGCGTAGTTGTCTACTATGCCGTCGACAACGTCGCCTGCGTCGAGGAGCTGAACAAGCTCCAGAGCGCGGCGAAGGCAGGTGTCGCAGTCGTCCGGGTTGAGCTGCTTCTCAAAGCGGGCAGAGGACTCCGTGCGCATGCCGAGGCCCTTCGCTGCGCGGCGAACGGCTATGCCGTTGAAGCAGGCGGATTCAAATACGATTGTGGTGGTGTCATCCATGATGCCGGAGTACTCGCCGCCCATTACACCTGCAACTGCAGCGGGTTTCTCCTCGTCGGCAATTACCATCATCTCTTCGGTGAGAGCGCGCTCTTCGCCGTCGAGTGTGGTGATTGTCTCACCGGCCTTTGCGTTTCTGACTACGACGTGGTTGCCCTTGAGGAAACGCAGGTCGAAGGCGTGCATCGGCTGGCCGTATTCGAGCATGACATAGTTTGTTATGTCGACGATATTGTTTATGGGTCTTACACCGCAGGCGCGAAGGCGCTCTCTCATCCAGCGGGGTGAGGGGGCAACGCGTACGTTTTCAACTACCGCGCCGCAGTATCTGTAGCATTTGTCGGGAACTTCAATATCAACCCTGAGAAGGTCGCTGACATTGCCGTGGCCGGGTTTTACTTCCGGCTCATGGAGCTTAAGTTCCGTGTTGTATGTGGCTGCTGTCTCACGGGCAAGGCCGATTATTGAGAGACAGTCGGGTCTGTTTGATGTGATTTCGAATTCGACAACGGTGTCGTTAAAGCCCGTGGCTTCGCGGATGTCACGGCCGGGAGTGCGGTCGCAGTCGTCGCCGAGGATGAAGATACCGTCCTCGATGGCGTAGGGGAAGTCATGGGTTGTGAGACCGAGCTCGGCGACTGAGCAGAGCATGCCGCGCGACTCAACGCCGCGAAGCTTGCCGGCCGTAATCTTGTCGCCGGAGGCGATGACTGACTTGTGACGGGCTACGGGGACAAAGTCGCCCTCGTGCACGTTCTGCGCGCCCGTGACTATCTGAACAATCTCACCCGAGCCGTCATCCACCTGACATACCCAGAGGTGGTCAGAGTCGGGGTGACGCTCGATTGATTTTACCTGTCCGACAACGATGTTCTCGAGCTTTGCGCCCTCGTGCTCATAGGACTCAACCTTTGAGCCTGAGAGTGTGAGTGCTTCCGCGAAATCTCTGTCTTCGGCTTTTACGTCGACGAATTCGGCGAGCCATCTCTTTGATAAATTCATGAAAGCACCTCCTTAAAACTGCTCGAGGAAGCGTACGTCGTTTTCGTAGAGCATACGCATATCATCGAGATCAAATCTGAACATTACGAGTCTCTCAAGACCGAGACCGAAGGCGAAGCCTGAGTACTTCTCAGGGTCGATGCCGCCGTTTTGAAGAACCTTCGGATGAACCATGCCGGCACCGAGGATTTCAATCCAGCCTTCGCCCTTGCACATTGAGCAGCCCTTGCCGCCGCACTTGAAGCAGGATACGTCAACCTCGCAGGAGGGTTCGGTAAACGGGAAGTGGTGGGGACGGAATCTTGTCTTCGTCTCCGGGCCGTAGAGCTTCTTTGCGAGAGTATCGAGCGTGCCTTTGAGGTCTGACATTGTAATGCCTTCGTCAACGACAAGACCCTCTATCTGATGGAAGAGAGGGGAGTGTGTGGCGTCGACTGCGTCAGAACGATAGACACGGCCCGGAGAGATAACGCGAAGCGGCGGCTTGCGCTCCTCCATGGCGCGGATCTGGCACGGGGATGTCTGTGTGCGAAGAAGAATATTATCGGTGATGTAGAAGGTGTCCTGCGTGTCTCTCGCGGGATGATCCTTCGGTATGTTGAGGGCTTCAAAGTTGTAGTAATCAAGTTCAACTTCGGGACCTGAGATGATGTCAAATCCCATGCCCTGGAATATCTCTTTTACTTCGTCGAGAACTATTGAAAGCGGATGTCTGTGACCTACGGCACACTCCTCACCGGGGAGAGTTACATCTATCGTCTCAGACATGAGCTGCTTTTCGCGCTGAGCGGATTTGAGCTCTGCGACTTTCTCGTCGATATGTGCCTGTATGTGTTCGCGAATATCGTTCGCAATCTGACCGACAACCGGTCTTTCTTCAGGTGAGAGACCACCCATCTGCTTTAAGACGGCGGTGAGCTCACCCTTCTTGCCGAGATACTTTACGCGGATCGCGTCAAGCTCATCAAGTGAGGATGTGCCTGCAAGCGCCGCCTCGGCATTCTTCCTGATTTCTTCAAGCTGCTGTTTCATATTCTTCTCCTTTTTAAAGGTATAAAAAACTACCAAAGTATATTAACACCAAAGAGTACATATTTCAACTAAAATGTGGTAAAATGGATGAGGTGATAATTATGCGGATTAAAACGGGAATAGACTCGGTTGAAATAAGCCGTATTGAGGATGCCCTGAAGACAGCGGGCTTTGCGAAGCGCGTCTTCTCCGAGAGGGAGCGTGAGTACTTTGAGGCCCACGGTATGAAAGCGCAGAGCATTGCGGGTGCCTGGTGTGCCAAGGAGGCCTTCTCAAAGGCCATGGGACAGGGCGTGAGCGGCTTTTCGCTGGCTGAGGTGGAAGTACTGCATGACGAGCTCGGAAAGCCGTATTACAGCCTTCTGGGCGCCGCGGCGGAGCTCGCCGAAAAGAAGGGCGTAATCTCCCTTGACCTCTCGATAACCCATGACAGGACAAAGGCATTTGCAGTTGCCGTCTGTCTCACGGAGGACTGATTATGAAAGTTTATACCGCTGATGAAATACGCTTTGTCGAAGAGCGTGAAAACGAGACCGGCATACAGTTTATCCGACTCATGGAGAACGCCGGAGCGGCCTGCGCGAAGCGCATAGAAAAGCACGTGAAGAAGGGTTGCACCGTCTGTGTCGTATGCGGAAAAGGCAAGAACGGCGGCGACGGCTTCGTCATCGCGAGAAAGCTCGTCGAAGAGGGGATCCGGGTGCAGATTGTCCTGGCTCAGGGCGCGCCTTTGGCGACTGACGCCATAGACATGTACCACAAGGTCGACTCGATGATAATCGACATCATCAGGTACGACTGGGACCCTGAACTCGCGGCTTCGGCCATAGCCTCCGCTGACATCATAGTTGACTGTATTTTCGGTATAGGCTTTCACGGTGAACCGGACGATGCATGCAGCGAAGTCTTTCAGATGATCAACCGCTCCACCGGATATGTCTATGCCGTGGACGTGCCTTCGGGCGTAAATACCGACACGGGCGAGGCCTGTGAATATGCCGTAAATGCCGACGAGACCCTGGCAATCACAGTGCTCAAGCCGGCACATGTGCTGTTCCCATCAAGGGAACTCTGCGGCAAGGTCTCGGTGCTCGACATCGGAATAGGCGAGGAGGCCTTAAACTCAGTATCTCCGAGGCTTGAGGCCCTTGATTCATTTGAGGTTTCAAGGCTCCTGCCGGAGCGTCTGCCGCAGGCGCACAAGAACGATTTCGGCCATGTGCTTTTAATCTGCGGCAGTATGAATATGCCCGGCGCCGCCTGCCTCTCAAGCGGGGCCGCCTGCGTAGCGGGCGCCGGCCTTACGACAGTGGCCTTCCCGCAGTCGGCATATCCTGCAATTTCCACTCATATGCGTGAGGTAATGCTTCTTCCTCTGCCGGATATCGACGGCAAATTTGCGGCGACTTTTGAGTGCATTTCCCAGCTCTCGGAATTCATGCAGAGGGCGGACGCAATAGTTATCGGACCGGGCCTCGGTCAGTCCGATGACGTGACCGAGTTCGTGAACACGATCCTTCGCTCCGCGAAGTGCCCGGTCGTAATCGACGCGGATGCACTGAATGCCCTGGCTCATGATCTCTCGGTACTTTCGGAAGTCTCCGTTCCCGTCGTTATGACACCTCATCCGGGCGAGATGGCGCGCCTTACCGGCCTCTCTGCTGAAGAGATAGAGCAGAGCAGGGAAGGCATAGCCGAGGAGTTTGCAAAGAGGCATAATGTGACTCTGCTTCTCAAGGGTGCGGCGACCGTAGTCGCGTCTCCCGGTACTTCCGCCGTGTTTGTCAACACCACGGGCAACGCGGCGCTTGCCAAGGGCGGCAGCGGCGATGTCCTTGCGGGCATCATAGGCTCGCTTCTGGCCCAGGGCCTCGGAGCATATGATGCCGCCTGCTGCGGCGCCTTCATCCACGGCCGCGCCGCCGATCTCATGGCCGGCGAAACCGGAAAGGCGAGTATGCTCGCCTCCGACCTCTTCGCCGGAATCAGACGCGCGTATGCCGAAATGGGGAAGTAGATACTTAAAACGCAGGACTGTAAAGTTGTTTGGCTTTACAGTCCTTTTTCTTTTCGGGGCAACAGTGCGTTGCCCCGAAATTTTTGTCGCACACTTGTATAACGCGCGCGAATTTGATATAATACTACGGATTATAATTCATTATTATGGGTTATTATGTTTATCTTTAAGAGAACGAAGAGGAAGAAAGATGGGTAAACTGATTGTCATAGAGGGCCTGGACGGTTCCGGAAAGTCCACTCAGACAAAACTCGTGAAAGAGTATCTCGAGTCAAAGGGAGCGGACGTGCATCAGATAAAGCTTCCGGATTATGAGTCCGATTCCTCCGCACTGGTACGCATGTACCTTCGAGGGGAGTTCGGTTCATCTCCGGCAGATGTAGGTGCCTATGCCGCCTCTTCCTTCTACGCAGTCGACAGATATGCCAACTTCGTCACGAAGTGGAAAGAGGATTATGAGAGCGGCAGGATTATACTGGCTGACAGATACGCTACATCGAATGCCGCCCACCAGATGACAAAGCTCGCAAGGGATGAATGGGACGACTATCTCGCCTGGCTCGAGGATTTCGAGTATGTGAAAATAGGCATTCCCAAACCCTCGCTGGTTGTCTTCCTCGATATGCCCGTTGAGATTTCCCAGAAACTTATGACATCCCGCTACAGCGGCGACGAGGGTAAGAAGGATGTCCACGAGGCCGATGTCGCCTATCTCACCGCATGCAGAACAGCAGGTCTGTACGCCGCCGAAAAACTCGGCTGGAGCATAGTCAGGTGCTCAGAGGGCGACGGACCGAGACCCATAGAAGAAATCGCCGCAGAAATCGAGAATCTGATTGACGGAATTCTCTGACAGGAGGTAGCGGATGAATCACATAGTTGAATTTGCCAACGCAGGTGACATGGATCACCTGAAGACAATCTGGCGAATGACATTCGCGGATTCCGATGAACTTATCAACACGTTCATGACCACCATGTACCGTGACGGTTATGCCATCGTCTCACGTGAGGAGGGCATTGCCGTTGCCGTTGCATATCTTCTGCCGTGTCAGCTTGTCGTAAACGGCAGACTGTACAGCACATATTATCTCTATGCCGCCGCCACACATCCCAGCCACAGGAACAAGGGACATATGTCCGGCATACTCAGGAAGGCGGAAGAGGTGGCCGTGGAGCGCGGTATAGACTTCATCGTCATCGCGCCTCAGGAGGACTGCATGTTCAACTACTACGGCAAGTTCGGCTACCAGACGGCTTTCTACAAGAAGATGGTCCACTTCACGCGTGAGCAGCTCAAAGGCAAGGCAGTTGAGCCGGATCTTAAGAACGCGTATGACATAGACATACTCGCAATCAGGCAGGAGTGCCTCGGTTTCGGTGACTACCTGAACTGGGGAAATGACGGCATTAAATTTGCGATGTATTCGCACAACGCCGCAACAGGCTCCGTCGCTTTCACAAGTGACGGATAT